>JAUYAJ010000400.1 GCA_030693565.1 Rubrivivax sp. | reverse complement strand
CAGAGCATGCGCATCATCGGCGACATCATCGAGTACACGGCGCAGCAGATGCCCAAGTTCAACTCGATCAGCATCTCCGGCTACCACATGCAGGAAGCCGGCGCGAACCAGGCGCTGGAGCTGGCTTTCACGCTGGCCGACGGCCAGGAGTACGTGAAGACGGCGCTCGCCAAAGGCCTGGACGTCGACGCCTTCGCGCCGCGGCTGAGCTTCTTCTGGGCGATCGGGATGAACTTCTATCTCGAGATCGCCAAGATGCGCGCCGCCCGGCTGCTGTGGACGCGGATCATGAAGGGCTTCGGCGCCCAAGCGCCCAAGAGCCTGATGCTGCGCACCCATTGCCAGACTTCGGGCTGGAGCCTGACTGAGCAAGACCCGTTCAACAACGTCGTGCGCACCACCGTCGAGGCGATGGCCGCGGTGTTCGGCGGCACCCAGAGCCTGCACACCAACAGCTTCGACGAAGCGAGCGCGCTGCCCACCGAGTTCAGCGCCCGCATTGCCCGCAACACCCAGCTCATCCTGCAGGAAGAAACCCACATCACGAACGTCGTCGACCCCTGGGCGGGCAGCTACATGATGGAGCGGCTGACCCAGGACATGGCCGACAAGGCGTGGGCGATCATCGAGGAAGTGCAGGCCATGGGCGGCATGACGCGGGCTGTGGACTCCGGCTGGGCCAAGCTGAAGATCGAGGCCAGCGCGGCTGAAAAGCAAGCCCGCATCGACAGCGGCCGCGACGTCATCGTTGGCGTCAACAAGTACCGGCTGGCGGCGCAGGACGCGCTCGACGTGCGCGAGGTCGACAACCTCATGGTGCGCGACGGCCAGGTCGCCCGGCTGGCGCAGATTCGGCTCAGCCGCGACGCGGCGGCGGTCAGCGCGGCGCTGACAGCGCTCGGCGACGCCGCGGCCAGCGGCCAGGGCAACCTGCTGGCATTGAGCATCGACGCCGTGCGCGCCCGTGCCACCGTGGGTGAGATCAGCGACGCGCTCGAGCGCGTTTTCGGGCGCCACCGCGCCGACATCCAGAAGGTGACCGGAGTGTATGCAGCCGCCTACGACAGCGCCGAGGGCTGGCAACAGCTGCAGGCCGAGATCGCCGCTTTCGGCGACGACCAGGGCCGCAGGCCCAGAGTGATGATCGCCAAGCTCGGCCAGGACGGCCACGACCGCGGCGCCAAGGTGGTGGCCACGGCCTTTGCCGACCTCGGCTTCGACGTCGACATCGGCCCGCTGTTCCAGACCCCCGAGGAATGTGCGCGCCAGGCGATCGAGAACGACGTCCACGCAGTGGGCGTGTCGACGCTGGCGGCCGGCCACAAGACGCTGGTGCCGGCGATCATTGCCGAACTCAAGCAGCAAGGCGGCGGCGACATCGTCGTCTTCGTCGGCGGCGTCGTGCCGCAGCAGGATTACGGCTTCCTCTATGAAGCCGGCGTCAAAGGCATCTACGGCCCGGGCACGCCGATCCCGGCGAGCGCCAAGGACGTGCTCGAGCAGATCAAGAAAGCCGTCGCCGCGCCGTGATGCCCGCCGCCGACCAGGCCTTGATCGCCGAGGTGACCGGCCCGCCGGGGCCGGCCCAGCGCCGCGCCGTCGCCAAGGTCATCACGCTGCTGGAGTCGACAAGGGCTGACCACCGCGCCCGCGCCGACGACGTGCTCGGCGCCTTGCTGCCGGCCGCCGGCCAGGCGCTGCGGCTGGGCATCAGCGGCGTGCCCGGGGTCGGCAAGAGCACCTTCATCGAAGCGCTGGGGCTGTTCCTGATCGAGCGTGGCCACCGCGTCGCGGTGCTCGCGGTCGATCCTTCGTCCAGTATTTCGGGCGGCTCCATCCTGGGCGACAAGACGCGCATGGAGCGGCTGTCGATGCACGATCGCGCCTACATCCGCCCGAGCCCGGCCAGCGGCACGCTGGGCGGCGTGGCCGAAAAAACGCGCGAGTCGATGCGCGTGTGCGAAGCGGCCGGCTACGACATCGTCATCGTCGAAACCGTCGGCGTCGGTCAGAGCGAGATCGCGGTCGCCGGCATGACCGACATGTTCGTGCTGATGCAGTTGCCCAACGCTGGCGACGACTTGCAAGCCATCAAGAAAGGCGTGATGGAGCTGGCTGACCTGGTGGTCATCAACAAGGCCGACCTCGACGACGCCGCGGCGACGCGGGCGCGGGCTCAGATCACCAGCGCGCTGCGGCTGATCGGCCAGCAAGGCCACCCCGACCACGCGGCCCATGACGGCGCGCGCTGGCAGCCGCAGGTGATGCAGCTCAGCGCGCTGGCCGGCACCGGGCTGGACGCCTTCTGGGCCGCCGTCGAACGCTTTCGCAGCCTGGAAAGCGCCGGCGGCCGGCTGCAAGCGCGCCGCCACGCGCAGGACCGCGACTGGATGTGGCAGCGCATCGAAGCCGGGCTGCGCCAGCGTTTCAAGGGCCACGCCGAAGTGCGCGCTGCGCTGCCCGGGCTGGAAGCCGAAGTGCGCGCCGGCCGCATCGCTGCCGGCGTCGCCGCGCGCCGCCTGCTTGACCTGCTGAACTGAACCGAACGAGGAAAGCCGCCATGCACGACATCATCGAACAGCTGGAAAACAAGCGCGCTGCGGCGCGGCTGGGCGGCGGCGAAAAACGCATCGCCGTCCAGCATGGCAAAGGCAAGCTGACGGCGCGCGAACGCCTGGACTTGCTGCTCGACGACGGCAGCTTCGAAGAATGGGACATGTTCGTCGAGCACCGCTGCACCGACTTCGGCATGGAAGGCCAGAAGATCCCCGGCGACGGCGTCGTCACCGGCTACGGCATGATCAACGGCCGGCTGGTGTTCGTCTTCAGCCAGGACTTCACCGTCTTCGGCGGCGCGCTGTCCGAAGCCCATGCCGCGAAGATCTGCAAGGTGATGGACCAGGCGATGAAGGTCGGCGCGCCGGTGATCGGCCTCAACGACTCCGGCGGCGCACGCATCCAGG
>JAUYAJ010000395.1 GCA_030693565.1 Rubrivivax sp. | reverse complement strand
CTTTCAGACCGTGCAAATCGACGCTGAGTCGATCACGTGACGAGGGTGCCATACCCGAGCCTCCTGACATGCCGTGCGTGTCAGACACCGGCGCCACCGCGCCTATCTCTGCACTCACCTACGCATTCAGTATTGGCTCGGATCGAGGCTGCAAGGCCGATGATTCCGAAGCCAGAATCATCGCGGGCCAAGCGAAGCGAGGGGTCCGTGTCAATCGGATTGACAAGTCGAAAGGCGAAGCGAGGCCAGGCATTCATGCCGGCCGCGAGACCAGCAAACAAGGACCGGCGGCGGGCGCCAGGTCGATGTTGTCAATCGGATTGACAACGCCGGGTCGCCCCCACTGAGCGTGCTCCGACCTTTCCGACATGATCGAGCCGAGATGGCCGACCCCCCTGGCCGTTCCTCCAACGGGCATCACTGAAGGTATCCTGGGGAAACCTGTATGCAGCCCGGGTAGCCCACACACGATGGCCCTCTACGACTTCACCCCGGCAGGCTTCAAGCCTGTTCCAGCAACGACGTTCTCCGCGCTGGGGACGCTCGAGCGCCAACACCTGCAGGCCGCCCTGCGGGACTCCATCAACGCCGTGACGCCAGGCACCGAGACCATGGTGCTTACCGAAGAATTCGGCAACTGGGACGGCGCCAAACGGCGCATCGACCTGCTATGTCTCGACTCTGAAGGGCACCTCGTCGTCATCGAGCTAAAGCGCGACGACGCAAGCCACATGGAACTTCAATCGCTGCGCTACGCCGCCATGATCTCGACGATGCGGTTTGATCAAGCCGTCGAAGCGCACCGGGCGTACTGCATCAGCCGAGGCAAGGACGCCAGTGCTGCAGAGGCAGATATTCGGAGCTTCCTTGGCGCCGAGGTCGATGGGCCGCTTGCCTTTCAGGACACCGTGCGCATCGTCCTGGCCGCCTTCGAGTTTTCGACAGAGGTCACCACTACTGTCCTGTGGCTCAACAGCATGGGCCTGGACATCCGATGCGTGCAGATGCGGCCGTATGCAGTGGGTCAGCAGACGCTCGTTCACATCGAGCAGATCATTCCGTTGCCCCAGGTGGCCGAGTACCAGGTGGCGATCCGCGAGAAATCGCAGGCCCAGACGGCTGCAGCGATCAACTCTTCGTCGCGCGACTACAGCAAGTTCGACCTGACCATCGAAGGCCAGGTCCCCCTGTTGCGCCTGAACAAGCGCGGTCTCATGCTCAACTTGGTACGGGCTGCGATTCGGAACGGCGTGTCGCCAGACACGATTGCGGCACAGATTCCAAAGTTGCCGGGGCCGCCCATATTTGTGTCCGCGCCGCTCCCCGAAGGCATCGAACCGACTTTCGCTGCATGTTTCCCCGGAAAGCCTGCTGAGCGCTGGTTTTCGGGCGACGATGAGTTGATCGTCAAGGATGGCCGCGTGTATGCGCTGACGAATCAGTGGGGAATCAGGACCGTAGAAACTGCAGATGCCATCGTGAAGTTGACTCCCAGCGGCACTGTGACCTACGCGCCTGCGCCTTAGTCTTTGCCGGCTCGACAGAAACTGAGGGGGTACGTGCAGTCTTCATGTGCCCGACCTTGTCAATCCGATTGACAAGCTCATGGCCCGCGCGTCAGCCACCCACGAAGCCAAGCAGCTTCAGCGAGGCAACGGGAGCGAGCCGCCGGGGCCCACCTGTCAAGGGGCGCACGTACATGCAGCCAGCGTGGTCGGGGACCACCGACACCACCAGCTGGTAGTCGTGGCCTTCGAACTCGACGTGGACGCGTTGATCGGACCTCGCCGGGGCTTCGGGCGTGGCCGAGCGCGTGGGGCCGCTGCGAGTGTCGGCTGTTGATCCCTGGGTTCTATGCGGTGTCTGCCGGACTGAATCTGCCGCGGGATCGTCGCCAGCCTCGTCGGCGCGGCCGGGCGGCTGCGCAGCACCGCTCGTGGGCGTTGGTACCGCTGCTGTGCTGCGTTCCAGCGCTGCACGCAGTTCGGTAAGCCGGTCACGGGTGATGCTCGGCTGCTGAGCAGCCCAGGCTTCGACGGCTTCTCCATGTTCGCCATGCAAGCGCCGCAGGTCATACAGCTCGTTGATGCCTCGGCATCGGCCCTCGCGGTATGCCTGCAGCAGCCAGTCCTGCGGCTCGATCAGCGCGGTGGCCAGGGTCACCCACTGCCGACTCTTGCCAAGTCGCTTGGCGATCTCGGCCTGGTTGTCTCCGAGCGCGATGCGTTTCTGGACGAACAGCGCCAACTCGAGCGGCCTGAGGCCTTCGCGCTGCTCGTTCTCGATCACCTGGTCGTAGCTGTCGGCCGTCGTGTCGATGAAGGCCGGGATCTCAGCCATGCCAGCCATCTTCGACGCACGCAAGCGACGCGCGCCGAAGTTGAGCATCCAGCGTCCCGGCGCCTGCAGGTTCGGCCGCACCGAGATAGGCTGGCGAACACCCCTGCTGCGGATCGTCTCGGCCAAGTCTTCGAGCCGGTTGTCCTCAAACTCGCGGCGCGGCTGCTCTGGATCCTCGTCGATCGACTCCACGGGCAACATCAGGGGCTGGCCGGTGTTCTCCAGGGTCGGCGCATCCAGCGCCGCCAGGTCGTCAAGCTGCAGAGGCATGGTTCGCCTCCGAGGACTTGGCCGGCGCCATCACGATGTCGCCGATCCGTTGCAGGCTGGGCTCGATCTCTCGCCAGGCATCCCGTGCTGCGGTCTTCTTCATCTCCCACAGCACGGCACCTTCGGCCTGGGCTTCGGCGATGCACGAGCGACGGGGCATCGAGGCGAAGTCACCTGGCCCGTCGCCTATGCGGATCATCAGCGGGTGGTATTGCTGGACCACCTGGAGGAAATTCGCCTTCTGGAACGGTGTCGGTTCCACCAGCGTCGGCAGCAGGCCGATCAGCACGAGCTTCGAGTTGAGAACCGCCTTGATCTTGCGAAGGCCGACACGCTCATGGTTGAGTAGGCCGCTGACGCCGTCCATCGCCTCCTGGTTGAGCTGGATCGGCGACAGCACGAAGTCGGCCGACGCAAGCGCTGCGATCACCCGGATGTCAGGGTTCGGATTCGTATCGACCACGCACACGTCGAACGCACCGTCCAAGGCCGCAAGGAAGCTGCGGAAGTTGCGGGCAAACGGCGTGTGCAGGGCCGGCTGCCGTTCCAGCCCGAGCAGCGCCCGGTCCCCCGGCACCAGCACGAAGGGCTGGGCGGGCAATGCGGGGGCGGTGCCGGTCATCAGCGCATCGGCTGCGAAGGCCGCAGGCGCAGCCCGGCCGGACAGGCGCAGCGGCTTGGTGAAGTTGCCCTGGTGGTCCAGGTCGATGGCCAGCACGCGCTGTCCGCGGTGGGCCAGGTGGTGGGAGAGCAGCGTAGCGACGGCGCTCTTGCCGACACCGCCTTTCTGGTTGCATAGCACCAGTGTCTTCATCGGGATACCTCCTGCATGCGCGGGCCATGGCACCGACCCGCCAAGTGGGCGCGCCGTGGCGGGAGGTGACGTTTGGTCTGCCCGGCAGCCGGCTCTCGATGGGCCGCTGCCGGGCCGCGCGAGCCGGCCAAAACGAAGTGGAGGCCGGCGAGCGCGCGGCTAGGTGAAGACACGCACCGACGCGAACGCGCCAGGGCCATGGTCGGGCCACTGCAAGGCTGCAGCAGCGATGAATCTCAGCGAAGAATCATCGATCTTGTACGGCGCCGGATCATGCGTCGTTCGGCCAGCGCAGGCCCCAGCGCACGATGACGGCGCGCACGCGGGCGTCACCGTCCGGGATCAGCGTGTGCAGGTCGGTACGGCCCCAGCGCAGCGCGTCCAGGCAGCACAGCATGTCGTTGCTGATCGCGATGTCCACGGCGCGCAGCTCGAACAGGTCGAAGGGGAAGGCCTGACCGTTGTAGGTGGCGGCAAGGAAACGCGCGATGCGCGGGATCTGGCCGGAGTCGCGCTCCTCGGCCAGCATCAGCAGCCGAGCGAAAGCATGGGCGCCCGCCTGCGTCGTTTGACGCGACAGAGCATCGCACGCGGCGATCTCGGCATCGATGGCGTTGTGGCCCATGTGAAGCTCCTCGGGTGCCTGTGGAACAGCCGGCTCGATGGTCGGGCCGGCGGGCGGCGCGGGAGGCGATGACTTTCATCGGAAAGTCATCGCCCGCCGGTCAACCCTTGAGCTTGCGCATTTCCTCGGCCAGCATCCACAGCGCACGATTGAGGCTCACGCCGCGGTCGATGCTGCCCACGGGCCTGGTCTGCAGCCGGCGCCCTTGCGCGCTGCGGCCGGGCTGGCCTCCGCGGATCACGTTCTCCTGCACGCGCTGGAAGGTCGTCCACAGGCTGTGGCCGATGTCCTCGGGCCGGCGCGCCTCGATCAGCTGCTCGGCCGTGACTGGCGCGGGCTTGTGGCCTCCGGTCTCCTCCACGGAGCGCTCTCCAAAGCGCAACGCCAGGGCAGCGGTCGCGAAGGCCACTTCTTCGGGCGGCGCGAGCTGCAGCGCCTTCATCGCCTCGGTATGCTCGCTCACGGCCTCGAACTCGTCGAGCACGCGGAACGCACCTTCGATCACTTCGCCCTGGATGTTGCCCTTGTGCGGGATGCGGATGTCGTCCACCACCTCACCCACCACCAGGCCGTTTGACCTTGTCCCCGGAAAACGTATCCCTTGCTGAGTGATTCAATCCAAGCAAGGAGAACGAAAATGACGAAGACGACACCGAGGGCGCGGTATACGCTGGAGTTCAAGCAGGAGGCGGT
>JAUYAJ010000378.1 GCA_030693565.1 Rubrivivax sp. | reverse complement strand
CGCGGTCCATGACGCGCACCGCGTCGACCCAGACGCCGGTGGCGTTCACCACGCAGCGCGCCCGCAGCGTGCCCTGGGCGACGGTCTCGGCGTCGCGCACCGTCATGCCCCGGACCTGGCCGGCTTCGCGCAGCAAGCCGGTGGCCGCCACGTGGTTGAGCACCAGCGCGCCGCGCGCCGCCGCGCTGCGCGCCAGCAGCACCGCCAGCCGGGCGTCGTCGAACTGACCGTCCCAGTACTTGACGCCGCCGGCCAGCCCGCGCGTGCGCACCGACGGCAGCAAATCGGTCGTGCCGCGCGCCGACAGCAGCGTCGTAGACCCCAGGCCACGGCGCCCCGCCAGCGCGTCATAAGCCTTGAGGCCGACGCCGTAAAAGGCCGGCTCCCACCAGCGGTAGGCCGGCATCACGAAGGGCAGCGGCTGGGCCACATGGGGCGCGTTGGCCAGCATCGCGCCGCGCTCGCGCAGCGCTTCGCGCACCAGGCCGATGTCGCCCTGCGCCAGGTAGCGCACGCCGCCATGGGCGAGCTTGGTGGCGCGCGACGACGTGCCTTTGGCGAAGTCGTCGGCCTCGACCAGCACGACGCTGAAGCCGCGCACCACGGCGTCCAGCGCCACCCCCAGGCCGGTGGCACCACCGCCGATGATGGCCAGGTCCCATTCGCGCTCCTCGCGCAGCCGCGCCAGCTGCGCGGCCCGATCCAAGCTGACGCTCATCGGACGACCCTGCGCACGGCGTGCTCCGGGATTCGCGCTTGGGAACGGCCCGGCGCGCTCATTGGGCGAAGTTCACTGGCAAGCCCGGCACCTCGACGCGCAGCTGCAGCACGCAGCCGGCCAGCGGCTGGGCGTCGAGTTCGGCCTGCGGCCGGCCCTGGCGCGCCGTCGTGATGTACAGCGTGCGCAGGTCGCTGCCGCCGAAACACGGCATGGTCGGGCAGCGCACCGGCAGCGCCAATTCGGCCAGCACGCTGCCGTCGGCACCCAGCCGCACGAGGCGCTGGCCTTCGTACATCGCGACCCAGCAAGCGCCTTCGCTGTCGACCGCGGCGCCGTCGGGCCGGCCGCCGTAGTCGGCCAGGTCCTGGCCTTCCTGCTTGAGCACGAATTGGGCAAAGACGCGCTGGCGCGACAGCGAGCCGTCGGCGGGGTCGAAATCGAAAGCAAAGATGCGGTGCGATGAGGTGTCGCTCCACAGCATGGTGCGGCCGTCCAGGCTCCAGGCCAGGCCGTTGCTGACGGTGATGTCACCTGCCATGCGTTCGAGCTTGCCCCCGGCCCAGCGGTAGAGCGCGGCCTGGGCCGGCGTGCGCGGCTCGTAGACGGTGCCGACCCAGAAGCGGCCTTGCGGGTCGGCCTTGCCGTCGTTGAAGCGTTCGACAGCGCCGTCGTAAGGCGGCGCCACGAGCCGTTCGCGGCTGCCGCTGACGGGGTCGAAACGCCACAAACCGTCACGCTGGGCCAGCAGCAGGCCGCCGCCGAGCAGCGGCGCGCAGCAGGCCGGCTCGCTGTCGAAAGCCCATTGCGCGTGGCGCGCCGTCGCCGGTGTCCAGCGGTTCAGCATGCGCCCGGGGATGTCGCACCAGTACAGCGCGGCTTCTTGCGGCTGCCAGAACGGCGACTCGCCCAGCGCGCTGGGTGGAACGCCGGGCAAGGCCTCGATGACGTTCATCAGACCGCGCTGACCTCGATCTTCATCCAGGCTTCGAAATGGGCGCCGGGCTGCAGCGTGCGCAAGCCGTGGGCCGCCGGGTCGGCCATGTGGATGGCGTTGCTGACATGGCTGACCGGCTCGACGCAGTAGTAGTCGCGCGTCTTGGGCGTGTAGACCACCAGCCGGTCCAGCGACGAGCTGAGCTGCACGCGCAGCCGCTCGTCACGCAGCCGCGCCGTGCCCTGCCAGCCTTCGAAGCAGTGGTCGAAGTCGAGGTGGGCGACGTCGCCGTCGATGCCGGGCTGCGGCACGCGGCGCGTCGGCAACTGGGTGCCGGCGTCGGACTCCCAGCGGTCGCTCAGCTCCACATGCAGGCGGCTGCGCTGGCGCTTGGGGAAATAAGGGTGCCAGCCCAGGCCCACCGGCACCGCATGCGTCGCCGTGTTGGTGAAGGTGAGGCCCATGTTCAGGCCGCTGGGCGTGAGCGCGAAAGCCTGCCGGGCCTCGAAGGGGAAGGGCCAGTCGGCGTCGCCGGCGTGCACCAGGTGCAGCACGGCGTCGTCGGCGCGCTGCGACT
The DNA here is from genome assembly GCA_030693565.1 of Rubrivivax sp. Lineage (GTDB taxonomy): Bacteria > Pseudomonadota > Gammaproteobacteria > Burkholderiales > Burkholderiaceae_C > Rubrivivax. The sequence goes on along the minus strand of JAUYAJ010000378.1, from coordinate 6,326 downwards.
CCACCGTCCACGGGCGCTGCCAGCCCATGCCGTGCACCGAATGCGGGTTGTCGTCGAAGTTGGGCTGGGTCGTGTAGTCCTTGCCGAGCCAGCGAAAACGCCGCTGACCCAGGCGGTTCGAATACGGCAGCAGCGGGAAGCTGCCTGCCAGCCGGGCGCTCGTCAGCTCGGCCGCTTCGGTGCTGCGCAGCACCGGCAGCTCGCCGTGCCACAGGCCGGCGACACAACCGCCCAGATCGGGGCGCAAGGCCAGGCGCAGATCGCCGGCACGCAGTTCGATGACAGAGGGCGTGGGGGTCATGGGGCTCCAGTGGCGGACATCAGGCGTCGCATCGTAACCGCCGCCTGCGCCGCCGCCTCATTCGGTGACGGTGCCCCCGGCCAGCGTGTGGACCTCGGCGTCGCCCGGCTGGCGCCGCAGCGCATGCAGCGCCGCCTGCGCCGCGCCGACCAGCAAGCCCAGATCGGCCCCCAGCGCCATGTAGCCAAAGCCGCAGGCCCGGTAGCGCGCCACCTGCTGGGCGTTGTTGCCGATCGTGCCCACCGCCATGCCGAGCTGGGCGCAGCGCCGCACCACATGGGTCATGCGCTCGATCACCTGCGGGTGCATGGTCTGACCGGGCAACCCCATGTCGGCCGACAGGTCGGCCGGGCCGATGAACAAGGCGTCGACACCGGGCACGGCGGCGATGGCGTCGAGGGCGTCGATCGCGGCCACCGATTCGAGCTGCACGATGACGCCGATCTCGCGCGCGCCGGTCTTCAGGTAGTCGGTGGCGGTGCCGTAGCGTGTCGCGCGGCTGACGCCGACCATGCCGCGCACACCCTCGGGCGGGTAGCGGGTGGCGGCAACGGCGCGCGCTGCCTCGTCAGCACTTTGCACATTGGGGAACATCAGCGTCGTCGCCCCGGCGTCGAGCACCCGCTTGACGACGACGGCGTCGTTCGAGGGCACGCGCAGCACCGGCACCATGCGCGTATTTCCCAGCGCCTGCAGCATCTGCACCGCGCCGGCGAGGTCGAGCGGGCTGTGCTCCATGTCGACCACGCCCCAGTCGAAACCGGCATGGCCCAGCGCCTCGGCCACCAGCGGGCTGGCCGACAGCAGCCAGGTGCCGACCGGCGGCTGGCTGCCGGCGGACTTGATGAGTTGGCGAAACGAATTCATCGTGGTCTCCTGGGGTGCGGCGACCCGGGCGGGGCGCTCAGAAACGGGTGGCGCTGGCTTGGAGCTCGGCTTTCAGGTAATGGGCGCCGGGGATGGGGTTGAAGTAATACGGCGGGATTTCCTCGAAGCCCAGCGACTCGTAGAGCCCGCGCGCGGTTTCCATCTCGTCCAGCGTGTCCAGCAGCAGCACCGAATGGCCGGCCTGCAGCGCCCGGTCCATCAATTCCTGGGCCAGCATGCGGCCCAGACCGAAGCCGCGAAAAGCGCGCCGCACATACAGCCGCTTCATCTCGCAGGCGTTGACATAGTCGACCTCGGGCCGCGGCCGCAAGCCAACGCAGCCGGCCGGCTGGCCGTCGACGAAGGCCAGCAACAGCGCGCCCGCCGGCTCGGCGTAGTCGCCAGGCAGCTCGGCGAGCTCGGCCTCGAAGCCCTGGAAGCACAAGTCGATGCCCAGCCCTGCCGCGTATTCGCGGAACAGCTCACGCGCCAGGTCCAGTTGCGCCGGCGTCGCGGCCACCAACAGTTCGACGGCAGGCTTGTCCACCTTGCTCAGCCGCCCAGGCGAACGATCATCGTCACCGCGGCCGCGCACAGCGTGGCCAGCACCAGCGCCAGCAGGCGCGAGCGGCCATGGTCGGCGGCCGCCGGCGTGCTGGCGACCAGCGGCTTGTCGCCGGCCCACATCGGCCGCACCAGGTTGACGTTGCGGCGCCACAGGTAAAACACGATGGCGGCGATGTGGGTGAGCACCAGCGCCAGCACGATCCACTGGCCCCAGGACTTGTGCCAGCTGGTGGCCGACAGCGCGGTGTCGTTGCTAACGAAGCGGCTCAAAGGCCCGAGGTTGGCGATCTCGTCGTCGGCCACCAGCCCGGTGCCCACTTGCAGCGCCAGTACGCCCAGCATGGCGAGCACCGACAAGCTGCCCAGCGGGTTGTGGCCGACGTCCAGGTGCTCGCCGGGTTGCGAGCGGCCGCGCAGGTAGCGCAGCAACGTGGCCGGCGCGTAGATGAAGCTGGCAAAGCGCGACCAGCACCCGCCGACGAAACCCCAGAGCAGCCTGAACGCCAGCAGCCCGAACACCAGGTAGCCGAAGCGGAAGTGCCAGACCATCGCGTTGCCGCCGATCTTGGCGCTGACCACCGAGCCCACGATGGTCGCGGCCAGCAGCCAGTGAAAGGCCCGGGTCGGCAGGTCCCAGACACGGACGGGCACAAGCGGTTCGGCAGGCGGCATCGGCGGCTTCCTCGGGGCGACAGCCCCAGGGCGCAACCATACCGCGACTGCCGGCCTGGCCGCCAGCCGCCGGCTACCCGACTGCGGCAGTGGGGCGTTCCCCCTGCTGCTCAAGCGCCGGCCACCGCGTGCTTACACTCGCCCTCGCTCGCCGCAGCCCGCGACGTGCAAGCCGAACTTCCCACCGACTTCCGGAGACTCCGCATGAAACGTCTGCTGATTGCTGCACTGACCGTCGCCGGCCTTGCCGCCGCCCTGCCCGCCGCGGCGCAGTTCCAGAAGCCGGAAGACGCCGTCAAGTACCGCAAGGCTGCCTACACCGTGATGGCGGCCCACTTCGGCCGCATCGGCGCGATGGCGCAAGGCCGGGTGCCGTTCGATGCTGCCGCCGCCACCGCCAACGCCGACATCGTCGTCGTCATGTCCAAGCTGCCGTTCGCCGGCTTCGTCGAAGGCACCTCGGGCACCGAGAAGGGCGCGCCCAAGACCAACGTCTGGAGCGAGCGCGCCAAGTTCGACGAAGGCGCCAAGGCGATGCAGGACGAGGTCGTCAAGCTCGCCGCCGCCGCCCGCGGTGGCAACCTCGACCAGCTCAAGGCCGCGTTCGGCAATGCAGCCGGTTCGTGCAAAAGCTGCCACGACAACTTCCGCAACCCCTGATCGCCAGGGCTGACCCGCGCGACGCGGGTCAAAGACGCGCGGGGTGAGTCGGGTTCCGGCTCACCCCTGCGGGTCCGGGCTGACGCCCGGCTCGGCAAAGCCGAGCACGGTCCCCGGGCTCGCAGGCCCGGGGCCGTTCGCCAGGCGCAGGGCCGTCCTCAAGGACGCCCCTGCGTCCGGGCTCACCCCGGCGGGTCTGGGCTGACGCCCGGCTCGGCAAAGCCGAGCACGACCCTGCGCGTCATCGCGCTTTTCTTCTCTATTTTTGTGACGACGACAGCGCCGATGTCGGCGCTGTTGGCGACATGGGTGCCGCCGCATGGTTGAACGTCGACACCGGCGATCTCGATCACGCGCACCCGGCCGCCACCGCGCGGCGGCTGCACGCTCATGCTGCGCACCAGGCCGGGGTTGGCGTCGAGTTCGTCCTCGCTGATCCAGCGCGCTGTCAAGGGGTGGGCTGCGGCCACCAGGCGCGCGATGCCGGCGCTCAGGTCCGCCTTGTCCAGCGCCTCGCTCATGTGGAAGTCCAGCCGCGCATAGCTGGCGGTGATCGAACAGCCGTCGACCGGGTGCGGCACCAGCGCGCACAGCAAATGGGTGGCGGTGTGAAAGCGCATGTGCGCGCGGCGGCGCTCGCTGTCGATGCGCGCCGTCACCGTCATGCCCGGCTGCAGCCAGTCGCGCTGGGCGCCCGGCGCCAGCCAATGGACGATGGCGCCGGCCACGGCCTTGCTCTTGCGGGTGTCGGCAATGGCCAGGCTGCGGCCATCGGCCAACCACAAGGCGCCGGCGTCGCCGGCCTGACCGCCGCCGAGCGGGTAGAACACGGTGCGGTCGAGGATCACGCCGTCGTCGTCGAGCGCCAGCACGGTGGCCTGGCACTCGTGCAGCGTGGCGTCGTCGCGGAACAGTTCGTCGGTCTTCATTCGGACTCCAGCGTCACTTCACCACAAGGGCCGAGCAGCCGTGCGCGCAGCGCAGGGCCGGCGTCGGCACTGGCGTCGATGCCGCGCAGGCGCAGCACGTCGCGGGCGCGGTCGGGCAGGCCGCGCAAAGCCAGCGCCTGCAGGCTGACGCCGCTGCCGGGCATGGCCGCCGTCGGGTGCCGGCCTTGCCACTCGATCAGCGTTGGCAGCGCGCCGCCACAGTCGAGCCGGCCGTCGTCCGTGATCAGGATTTGCCAGCGCAGCGGGCCCTGCGGCGTCTCGCGGCCGGCTTCGACCGGCTCGCCGGGCCGGCGGCGGGCGTTGATCAGCCCCCAGCGGTGCATGTCGAGCATCGACGAGCGCGCCACCCAGTGGATCAGCCGTGGCTGCTGACGCAGCCGCGCCTGCAGCGCCGGGTTGTCGAGCCCGAACCAGCGCGGCCGCGCCGGCGCCACCGCCTCGGGGTCGATGGCGATGATCTCCAGGTAGGCCTCGGGAAAGGCCTCGGTGGCGATCTTCAGCAGCCGGTTGTGGGTGCCCATCAGGGGATGCTGGCCGCCAGCGCCGGGGCTGACACCCAGCGTCGCCTCGCACCAGCGCACGCCTTGGTCCAGCGAGTCCGCGGCGACGATCAGGTGGTCGACGGCGACGCTCACGGGGCGACCCTGCACGCTGCGCGCGCCGGGGTGAGCGCTTGGGAGCGGCCCGGCGCGCTCACAGCGTGACCTCACCGTCGATGCAGGGGCTGACGTCACCGCCGACCCAGACGGTGTCGCCTTCGCGCTGCAAGTGAACACGGCCGGCGCGCTGCAGCGCCGCGCCCTGCGCCGCGACGTAGCGCTCGGGTGCCAGCCCGGCGCCAATCAGCCATTGCGCCAGGCTGGCGTTGAGGCTGCCGGTGACCGGGTCTTCATAGCCGCCATCGCCGATGAAGGCGCGGACTTCGAACTGCGCCGGCTCGCCGGCCGGATGCGGGCCGACGACGCCGAGCTTGAGTTCGCCCAGCGCCGCCCAGTCCGGCCGCAGCGCCGCCACCTGCGCCGCCGAGCCCAGCAGCACCGCGCACCAGCCGGGGCCGTTGTCGACCCATTGGTGGTTGACGATGTCGGCGGCCTGCAGGCCGAGTGCAGCGCCAATCTGCGTCAGCAGACCGGCTTCGAGCGGCCCGCTGCGGCGCAGCGCTGGGGCGGCGAAAGCCAGCCTGGCGCCGTCGCGGCGCACCCGCACCAGCCCGACCGCGCATTGCTGGATCACCAGCCCCGGGTCACGCGGCTGGCCGCCGCCCGCCAGCCAGGCATGGCAGCTGCCCAGCGTCGGGTGGCCGGCGAAGGGCAGCTCGCCGCCGGGGGTGAAGATGCGCACCCGGTAGTCGGCCGCCGGGTCGGTGGGTGGCAGCAGAAAGGTGGTCTCGGACAGGTTCGTCCAGCGCGCGAAGGCCGCCATCCGGGCCTCGTCCAAACCTCCGGCGTCATGCACCACCGCCAGCGGGTTGCCCAGCAAGCGCTCGGCGCTGAAGACGTCGAGCTGGTGAAAACGTCGTTTCATGTCGTTTGCTCCTGCGCCGACAAGGCCTGCGCCAGCACGCCCGCCAGCGCGGCGACGCCGGTGTCGATCTGCGCCGGCGCCACGGTGACGAAGCTCAGTCGCAGGCGGTCGGCGCGCGGCACCTGGCAGTAAAAGGCCGATCCTGGCACAAAGGCCACGCCAGCGGCCACCGCAGGCGCCAGCAAGGCGCTGGCGTCGAGACGGCCCGGCAGTTCGATCCAGAAGAACATGCCGCCGGCCGGCAGCTGCCAGCGGCAGCCGGCGGGCAGGTGGCGCGTCAACGCGTCGTGCATCGCGTCGCGCTGGGCGCGGTAACGCTCGCGCAGCTGCGGCAGGTGGCGGTCGAGCAAGCCGGTCTGCATCACCTCGTGCACGATGCGCTGGTTGAAGCCCGGTGTGTGCAGGTCGGCCGCCTGCTTGGCCTGCAGCAGCTTCGGGTACAGCGCTTTCGGCGCCACCAGGTAGCCCAGCCGCAGCCCCGGTGCCAGCACCTTGGAAAACGAGCCCAGGTAGACCGCGCCGTCGCCCGCCGCGGCGGCCAGCGGCGGCGGCGGTGCCTCGTCGTACCAGAGTTCACCGTACGGGTTGTCTTCGACGATGGGCAGGCCCAGCGCAGCGGAGCGTTCGACCAGCGCGAGCCGGCGCGCCGCGCTGATGCAGCGCCCGCTCGGGTTCTGGAAGTTCGGCAGCAGGTAGGCGAAGCGCGCGCCGCGCGCGCCGTCCAGGGCTTCGGGCAGCGGGCCCTCGTCGTCGCCTTCGAGCGCCGCGAATTCGGCTTCGTAAGG
>JAUYAJ010000377.1 GCA_030693565.1 Rubrivivax sp. | reverse complement strand
GGCGAAGACGCGGCCCATCTGCCCTTCGTGGGCTCCGACCGCTCGGGCCAGTTTCTGGGCTACCTGCGCCAACACGGCCTACCCCTGAGCGAAGCCAACTTCAGTTGTTACGCGGACCACTCGGTGGCCCACTGGGCCCTGGTGCGCCAGGGCATGGGCATCGGCGCGATGATGGACGAAATCGCCCTCGAGACGCCGGGCATCGTGCGCGTACTCGACGACGTGCCGCCGGTGCGCTTCCCGATCTGGATGGTCACTCACCGCGAACTGCGCACCTCGCGGCGGATTCGGGTCGTGTTCGAAGCGCTGTCGCAAGGCTTGGCGCCAACCCGGCAGGTGTGACCTCGAATCGGCTGAGCATGGGAGCCCTCAACGCTCGGACAGTCTCAAGCGGTGCACGGCATCGCAATCGCCAGCTTGGACGCCTACTCCGGGTGTCCATTCCTGCGCCCGTGCCTGCTGGTGAGCAACTCGTAGTCGCCGAAGGCGATAGCAAAGGCATGTGAGATGCCAGAAGCGGCCGGTGGAAAGCGGCGGCAGATAGACGGGACACCGTATAGGCGGTCGTTGGCTTCGTGTTGATCGGATGTGACCCCGGCAGCTTCAGGGCGACGCGACCAGATCACCGAGAAACCGCTGCCGACCCGTTGCAGTCGGTCGCCCAGCACATAGTCCGGTCAGTCGCGCTCTGCCCGGAAGGGCTACAGCGGTCGTCGATCCCTGAACGTCGGACGGCCGAAGGAAGTCGGCCTTTGCGCCACCCTGGGGTTGGCCGCGGCCTGATCGCTCCCTTTACATTTTCGCAACCTGCCGGACATCACTCGCGCCGCGTTAGCTGGAAAGATCACGGTCATGACTTCTCCCGCCCTTGCCCTGAACCGCTTCGGCCTCGGCGCCCGGCCTGACGACGCGCCACCGGCCGGCCCGCAGCGCTGGCTGCTCGCGCAGTTGGATTCCTACGAGCCGCTGCCGGCGGCCTGGAAGGCGCTGCCGCGTACGCCTGCACTGGTCGACGTCTGGAACAACATGCAGCGCTCCGTGCGGCAGGCGCCCGAGGGCCAGCGCAGCGGCATCCGCGAGGGCTACCTGCGCGACGGCAGCAAGGACTACCAGGCCGCGGTGGGCGCGCGCACGACCAGCGCGCTGCAGACGGCCACGCCCTTCGTCGAGCGGCTGGTGCACTTCTGGTCCAACCACTTCGCGGTGTCCGTCGACAAGCTGCTGATCGTAGGCTTGGCGGGAAGCTACGAGGCCGATGCGATCCGGCCCCATGTGCTGGGCCGATTCGAGGACCTGCTGCTGGCGGTCGTGCGGCACCCGGCGATGCTGCTGTACCTCGACCAGGCGCAGTCGACAGGCCCGGGCAGCATGATGGGCTCGCGCGGCCGAGGCCTCAACGAGAACCTGGCGCGCGAAATCCTCGAGCTGCACACGCTGGGTGTGCGCAGCGGCTACACGCAGGAGGACGTCAAGGAGTTCGCGCGCGCGCTTACCGGCTGGACACTGCCGGGTGATGGTGGAAACACCGGCGGAACCACGGGCGGCGCCACCTTCCGTTTTGCCCCTGCGTTGCACGAGCCCGGCACACGCACCGTCCTCGGCAAGACCTATGCCGATGCGGGCGAAGCGCAGGCCCGCGCCGTCATTCACGACCTGGTCGCGGCGCCGGCCACCGCGCTGCACGTCGCGCGCAAGCTTGCGCGGCACTTCGTCGCGGACGATCCACCAGCGGCATGGGTCCAGCGCCTGGCCGACACCTTTGCGCGCACGGGCGGCGACCTCTTGAGCGTCTACCGCGACTTGATCGCGTCGCCCGAGGCTTGGGACCCTGCCGCCGCCAAGTTCAAGTCGCCCTGGGACTGGTCGATCTCCAGCCTGCGCGCGCTCGGCCGCCGCTCCATGGCGCCCATGCAGGCTGCAAACCTGATGACTCAACTGGGCCAGCCGGTGTGGCGACCCGGCTCGCCTGCGGGCTACAGCGATACCGCTGCCACCTGGGCCGCGCCCGATGCGCTGATGCGGCGAGTGGAGGTCGCGCAGCGGCTCGCACAGGAAGCGGGTGACGCCGCGGACGCACGCAGTCTGGCGCCGCGGGTACTGCCTGGCACGCTGACCGAAGCCACCGCAACGGCGATCGCGCGTGCAGACAGCGGCGGCACGGCACTCGCACTGTTGCTGGTTTCCCCCGAGTTCTTGAGGAGATAGGAATGAGCATGGACCGACGCGGCTTCATGGGCGCGGCCGCGCTGCTGGCTGCACCGCAGGTGCTCTTCGCACAGGCCGCCAGCGAGCGGCGCTTCGTCTTCATCATCCAGCGCGGAGCGGCGGATGGCTTGAACATCCTCATTCCCTACGCGGAGCCGGCCTATGCCAGCCTGCGTGGCGGACTGGCCATTGACCCCGCAGCCGCCCTGAAGTTGGACGGGACGTTTGCATTGCACCCGGCACTGCCCAAGCTGCGAGAGCTGTACGCGGGCGGAGAAGCCACTTTCCTGCACGCGGTCGCGTCTCGGTATCGCGACCGCTCCCACTTCGACGCGCAGAACGTGCTGGAAACTGGCGGCAAGTCACCGTTCCAGCTGAAGGACGGCTGGATGAACCGGCTGATCGGCATGCTGCCGCGCAGCGGCAAGGAGGCGATCGCGTTCTCACCCGCCGTGCCGCTGGCCATGCAGGGGGCCGCCCCGGTCACGACATATGCACCGTCCACCTTGCCCGAGGCCAACGAAGACTTGCTCGTGCGGGTGGGTCAGCTCTATGCGCCAGACCGGCATCTGCGTGCGCTGTGGACCTCGGCTCTCGAAGCGCGCGGCATGGCGGGCGTTGGGATGGAAGGTGGCGGGAACCGACAGGATGCCGCCGCGCTCGGCCGCATCGCGGCGGGCTTCCTGGCGCGCGCTGACGGACCGCGCATCGCCATGATCGAAACCAGTGGCTGGGACACGCACAGTGGGCAGGACGCGCGCCTGGCCAGGCAACTGAGCGGGCTGGACGGCCTGATCGGCGCGCTGCGCGAAGGCATGGGCGCCACCTGGGCGCAGACGGTCGTCGTGGTCGCCACCGAGTTCGGACGCACCGTCGCCGCCAATGGCACCGGCGGCACCGACCACGGCACCGCGGCTGCCGCCATGTTGATCGGCGGCGCAGTGCAGGGCGGGCGGATCGTCACCGACTGGCCGGGACTCGCGCCCGGCAAGCTGTTCGAAGGCCGTGACCTCAAACCCACCCTGGCACTGGAAAGATTCATTGCTTCGACCTGCGCCGAAGCGTTCGATCTCGACCCGGAGCGCGCGACGCAGGTGCTGTTCCCCGACGCCGATCGGTACAAGGCGATGCCGCGGCTGCTGCGCACATAGCCACGACAGGGACTGCCGGGCGTCCGCGGTGGGTCGCCCGTGAGCCGTGAAGGGCAGCTTCCGGGGTCAGGGGTGGATGTCGGTTGATGGCCGGTGGACTAAACCGCTCTACAAGGACTTCCCCCAGAGTCAAGCCGGCTGTTTGGCTGTTTGGCTGTTGGCTGTTTCCCCTTGATTAGCGGCTGTTTGGTATTGGCTATTGATTTACTCGTTCGGCGCCGTGCGGCAGGCGAAGGTGCGGTGCGCAAGATGGCCGAGCACACCCAAGACGGCTACATCCGCGCCGTTTGCAAGTTGGCTGCCTACCTCGGCCGCTCACCCGGCACGGCCACCATCGAAGAGCTGCTCAGCTTCCAGCTTCACCTGGTGGACGCTGGTGCCGGGCCGGTGACGATCAACGCCCCGATCACCGGGCTGAGGTTCTTCTTCGACATCACCTTGGGCCGGCCCGAACTGTTGGCCAAGATGCAGCATGTGCAGGTGCCGCGCACCCTGCCGGTGGTGCTGAGCCGCGAAGAAGCCGCACGCTTGATCGCCGCAGCGCCGAACCTCAAGCACCAGGCAGCGATGTCGGTCACCTATGGCGCGGGCTTGCGCGTCAGCGAGATCGTCTCGCTCAAGGTCAGCGACATCGACAGCCAGCGTTTGACGCTGCGCGTAGAGCAAGGCAAGGGCCGCAAGGATCGCTACGCCATGCTCAGCCCGGTGTTGTTGGAGCGGCTTCGCGCCTGGTGGCGCCTGGGCCATGCCCAAGGCAAGATCCGCGGCCACGGCTGGCTCTTCCCGGGTCTGGACCCGACGGACCCACTGACCGCGCGCCAGGTCAACCGAGCGTCCACCTTGCCGCCGATGCAGCCAAGATCGACAAGCGTGTGACGCCTCACATCCTGCGCCACAGCTTCGCCACCCACCTGCTGGAACAGAAGGTCGACATCCGCGTCACCCAGGTGCTGCTGGGCCACAAGAAGCTTCAGACGACGGCTCTCTACACACAGGTGGCCACCGATCTGCTGCGCAGCGTGATCAGTCCGCTGGACAAGCCGCCGCCACCGCCCGACACCCAGTAGGTTGACCGTGGGGCGGCCCGGCCTGGAGGTTGCCGACATCTTCCGTGAGCATGGCCCCGCCTGGTGCGAGGCTCAGCGCGGCCACCTGAGCGCGACTCAGTTCAAGGTCATGTCGGCCATCGTTCAGTGCCGCAGTGCGGCGCTGGGTGGTCACGTCTTGCGCTGCAAGGGCTGCGGCACCGACCAGGTGTCCTACAACTCCTGCCGCAATCGGCACTGCCCGAAGTGCCAGAGCACCGCGGCCAAGCGCGGGCTCGATGCCCGGCAGGCCGATCTGCTGCCGGTCGAGTGTTACCACGTGGTCTTCACGCTGCCCGCGCCGATCGCTGAAGTGGCGTACCAGAACAAGGCCGGACTCTACGGGCTGCTGTTCGACGTGGCTGCCGAGGTGCTGCAGACCATCGCCGCCGACGCCAAGCACCTGGGCGCGCGCATCGGCGCCACGTTGGTGCTGCACACCTGGGGTTCGGCGCTGACGCACCACCCGCACGTACACGCCGTCGTGCCCGGCGGTGGGTTGGCGCTCGACGGCAAGACCTGGGTGTCCTGCCGGCCGGGTTTCTTCCTGCCGATACGGGTGCTCTCAAGGCTGATGCGCCGGCGCTTCCTGGAAGAACTGCAGCGACTGCATGACAGCGCCAAGCTGAAGTTCTTCGGTGAGGACGCCGGCCTGGCCGATGCCCTGGCGTTCAAGGCCTGGTTGGCGCCGCAGCGCAAGGTCGAGTGGGTGGTCTAGGCCAAGAAGCCATTCGCTGGGCCTTGTGCCGTGCTGGCCTACCTGTCGCGCGACACGCACCGGGTGGCCATCTCCAACAGCCGGCTGATCGGGATGGGCGAGCGCGGCGTGACCTTCAAGTGGAAGGACTATCGGGTCAAGGACGGCGCCAAGGGTCGGACGAGCGGCAAGACCCGGCACAAGACCATGACGCTGGCGCCGCAGGAGTTCATGCGCCGCCTCCTGCTGCACGTGCTGCCCGGCGGCTTCCACCGCATCCGCCATTACGGCCTGCTGGCCTGGGCTGTACTGGGACATGGTGTCGTTCATCACCCCGCCGGTGGCGCTGGCCTCTTTTGTTGCCGCCGGGATTGCCGGCGCTGCGCCGCTCAAGGTCGGCCTGCAGTCGATGCGCCTGGGCAGCACGATGTACTTCGTGCCCTTCTTCTTTGTCCTCAACCCGGCGTTGATCTTGCGCGGCGCGCCGCTGGACATCGCCGTCGTCGTGGTCACAGCCTTCCTGGGCATCTTGTTGATCGCCTCGGCACTGGAAGGCTACCTGGTCGGCTTCGGCTCACTGGGCGATCACCCGGCTGGCTCGCTGGCGCGGCTGCTGCTGCTGGGCGCCGGCCTGGTGCTGGCCGCTGCCGCCTTGCTGCTGGCGCGGGTGTCGCGGCCAGCGAGCCAGATCCCGACGCCGTCCTAGTGTGGTGTTGCACGCTGTGAGGCACTTAAGAAAACCGATGGATTTGGTCCTGTGGCTAGGCGCAAACCGGAGCGATACCCCGTGGTATCGCGAGGATTTGCAACGACGCCACGGGGCCGAAGACGCGGTGTTATGTG
>JAUYAJ010000366.1 GCA_030693565.1 Rubrivivax sp. | reverse complement strand
ACACGCGCCAGCCGGCGGCCGGTGAGCTTGAGTTGGGCCACGCGCACGATGTCGTCGAAGGCCATCCACAGCGCCAGCCAGCGTGTCATCTCCTGCGTCAGCGCCCAGCCTTGGGCGGCCGCCGGGTCGGCACTTTGCTCGGCGTCGCGCACCCGGCCCAGCCGCTCCAGGTATTGCCCGGCATAGGCGGCGTCCTGGTAGTCGAGCAGCCGCGCATGGGCATGACCGAGCAAGCCATGGGTGGCGGCGGGAAAGCGGCTGCGAACGCTGTCAGGCAGCGCCGGCAGTTCGGCCGGCGGATCGTCGTCGTCGGCCAGCGCGGCGTCGACCTGGGCGCGCTGCTGGCGCCGCGTGCTGGCGGCGTCGAAGGCCAGCGCAAAACCGCGCAGGCTGGCGTCGACACCTTTGCCGGAAGCGCGGATGGTGTCTTCGAACACCGCGCGCGGCCAGGGCAGCAAGCCCGAGGCGGCGATGGCACCGAACAGCACCGAGCTGACCACCGTGCCGGCCTGGCGCGCCAGTGCTGCCAGGTCGAGCAGCTCGGCCTGGCGGCAATGGCGCTGCAGCGCCGCCACCAGCGCCGGGCCTTCGAGCCGGCCGTCGGCTTGCTGCATCTTCTCGGCCACGGTGAGGGCGCGCGCCGTCGAACTGATCACCAGCGTGCGCTCGGCGCTGGCCATGCCCAGGCTGACCTGGCGCACGGTTTCCAGCAGTTCCGACGACACCAGCAGGTCGATCGCGCCCGGCACCGGGTTCAGGCTGAACACCGGCCGGCGGCCGGCGAGTGCGCTGCCCGGCAGCGGGTAGACCTCGACGTAATAGGTGGTGGCGCCGGTGCGCTGCGCCACGCCCGGAATCGACGTGCTTTGCGCACTGTGGCCGGCGCGCACCGCAGCGGCGTACAGCCATTCGGAAAGCACCCCGCCGCCTTCGCCGCCGAGGGCGCAGACGAGGATGGTGATGGGCTGTGCGGCTGCGGCCATGCTCACTCGACCTTGAGGCCGATCTCCTTGATGAAGGCGCCCAGACGCTCGCGGTCCTTGTTCTGACGGTCGATGAACTCATTGCGTGACAGCGCCGCCACTTCACCGCCCAGGCCCTTGATGACGTCGGCCACCTTGGCCGAGGCCAGCGCCTTGTTGATCTCGTCGTGCAGCTGCGTCACCACCGCGGCCGGGGTGCCGTTGGGGGCGTAGATGCCGAAGATGGTGTCGGCGTCGAAACCGGTCATGCCGACCTCGGCCAGCGTCGGCGTGTCAGGCACCTGCGACGAGCGCTTCGAACTGCCCACCGCCAGCAGCTTGAGCTTGCCTTCCTTGGCGTGGCGCAGGCCCGGGCCCGGGTCGAACATGAACTGCACCTGGCCGGCGAGCAAGTCGGTCAGCGCCGGCGCGGCGCCGCGGTAAGGCACGTGGGTGGCTTCGAACTTGGCCTGGCGCTTGAACATCTCGCCGGCCAGGTGCGGCGAGCTGCCACTGCCGGCCGACGCAAAGCTGAGCTTGCCCGGATTGGCCTTGGCGTAAGTGACGAACTCCTGCGCCGTGTTCACCGGCAGCGAGGGGTGGGCCATCAGGAACACCAGCACGCGGGCGACGCTGGCCACCGGCAGCAGGTCTTTCTCGGCGTCGAAGGGCATCTTGGTGTAGATGAAGGGGTTCACCGTCACCGCGCCGCCGCTGCTCATCAGCAGCGTATAGCCGTCACCGGGTGACTTGGCCACCGTGTCGGCGCCGATGTTGCCGTTGGCGCCGGGCTTGTTCTCGACGATGACCTGCTGCTTGAGCTGCTCGCTCAGCGCCTGGCCCAGGGTGCGGCCGATGACGTCGGCGGCGCCGCCGGGCGGGAAGTTGACGACCAGCTTGATCGGCTTGTTGGGGAAGGCCTGGGCAAAGGCGGCTGGCGCGGCCAGCGACAAGGCTGCGGCCAGGGCGAGCGCGGCGCGGCGGGTGGTGTGCTTCGTCATCGTCGTGTCTCCTGAGAGTGGGTGGTTCGTCTGGGGCGGTGAAAGAGGGTCAAGCCGGTCGCAGCAGGCCGGTCAGCGCGCCGCGCCACTGCGCCAGCAGCCGCTCGTGCCAGGCCGGGTTGCGCACGACTTCGGCGCGGTAAAAGCTCGGGCACAGCGTGGCGGCATGGGCATTGGCGCCGCACAGCCCGCAGCCGACGCAGCCTTCGATGACGGTGGCCACCGGGTCGACGCGCAGCGGGTCGGGGTTGTCCTTGAGTGTCAGCGTCGGGCAGCCGGACAGCCTGATGCAGGCATGGTCGCCGGTGCAGACGTCTTCGTCGACGCCGTACTTGACGCGCTCGACACGCTCGCCGCGCTTGAGCAGGCCGGCGATCCAGGGCTTGATGCGGCGCTGGCGCTCAAGCTGGCATTCACCTTCGGCGATGATGACCTTGAGCCCGCCGAAGGGGCTGGTGAAGGCTTCTTGCAGCGTGCGCCGCATGGCGTCGACCTCGTAGGTGTTGACGACGCGCATCCAGCCCACGCCCATGCCTTTGAGGGTGTTCTCGATGGTCTGGTTCTTGTGCGCCAGGCTCTGGTGCAGCGTGGCGTCGCGCGCGGCCTCGGCCTTGTCGTCGTCGTCGGGCGTGTTCAGGATGTCCTGGGTGCCGGTGGCCGAGGTGTAGCCGTTCTTCATGATCATCAGCACGGCGTCGTCGCCGTTGAACAGCGCCGACTGCACGCCGGTCAGCAAGCCGTTGTGCCAGAAGCCGCCGTCGCCCATGATGGCCAGCGTGCGCCGCTGCATCATCGGCGAGACGCCGGCGCGGCTGGCCAGGCTCATGCCGTAGCCCAGGATCGAATGCCCTGAGCTGAAAGGCTCGAAGGTGGCCAGCGCGTGGCAGCCGATGTCGGCGGCGATGTGCACCGGGCCGACATTCTGCTGCGCCAGCTTGAGCGCCGAAAACACCGGCCGCTCCGGGCAGCCGACACAAAAACCCGGCGGGCGCGCCGGCAGCGCGCCCATCACGGCGGCGACATCGGCGCGCCGCGCCGCGTTGCCGGCCAGCCAGGCGCGCGCCGAGCTCAGGTCCTGCGCCGGCAGGTACTTGTCGACAAACCCGACCAGGCCGTGCGCCACCACCTCGACGGTG
>JAUYAJ010000359.1 GCA_030693565.1 Rubrivivax sp. | reverse complement strand
CCGAGAGCCGGGCCCGCGCCGCCGCCGACGCCGCGCGCGCCGAGGCGGTGGGCGCTGCCGAGGCCATCGCCACCGCCCGGCAAGTGGCCGAGGCGCAGCGCCGCAAACAGATCGCGCTGCTGGCAGCGACGCAAGAGGCCGAGATCACCGGCACGCGCCAGCGCATGGCGGCGCAGTCCGAAGCCGCTGTGGCCGCCGACCGCGCCAGCGCGCGTGTCCAGGAAGCCCAGGCCGACGCCGACGCATCGGCGCTGCGCGCAGCCGCCCGCAAAGGCGAGATGCTGGCCCAGGCCGAAGGCCAGCGCGCCTTGATCGACGCCGAAAACGCCACCAGCGCCGAGGTGCTGGCCAGGCAGATCGAGCTGGCCCGGCTCGAGACCTTGCCGCGCGTTGTGGCCGAGATGGTCAAGCCGGCGGAAAAGATCGACTCGATCCGCATTCACCATGTCACCGGCCTGGGCACCGCGACGGGCGGCGGCGAGGCCGCGCCGCGCACGCCGGTCAACCAGGCGCTGGACTCGATCATGGAGATGGCGGTCCAGCTGCCGGCGCTGAAGAAGCTCGGCGAAGACCTGGGCATGAGCCTGGACAGCGGACTGGCCGGGCTCACCCGCGGGCCGCTGGCGTCGCCGGCCAAGGGCGGCGGCAAGGGCGGTTGAACGCCATGGCGGCGGCCGGCGTGCGTTGCTGCGCCGCAGCGGCCAGCCGCGGGGCACAATGGCGCCCGATGCTGCGTCGCTTTGCTCTCGCCCCGCTGTGGTTTGCCGCCGTGCTGGTGGCCGGCTGCGCGACGCCGTCGGCCGAGGTCAAGCCCCTGGCCGCCAACCCGGCCGAATTTGCAACCTGGGATTGCAGCCGCATCGACGACGAGCTCGACCGCGTCCAGCAGCGCGCTGCCGATGTCGCCTACACCGTCGACGAGCGCGCCGGCAACAACATCGTCGCCCTCGGTGTCGGCCTGGCGATCTTCTGGCCCACCATCCTGGCCATGCGGCCCGACGGTCTTGAGGCCGCCGAACTGGCGCGTCTGAAAGGGCGCTTCGAGGCCTTGCGCGTTGCCTCGGCGCGCAAGAGCTGCCCGCCGGCTGGCAGCGGGCTGTCGGCGTCGCGCGCGGCGAGCTTTCCGGTCGCGCTGGGCGAGCGCCTGGTCTACGAAGAGCGCAGCGGGGCGCGTGGTCCGATGGTGGAAAGTGGCTTGCGGGTGATGGCGCTGCGGCGCGACGAGATCGAGTTCCGGTCCGAGCCGGCAGCCACCGAACTGCAGTGGCGTCAAGACCTGGCCGGCAACGTCATCGTGGCGCCGGAAGGCTCGCTGCGCTGGCGCCGTCTGCTGCGCGCCGACCTTGAGCTGGGCCAGGTCACGGCCGGTGACATCGACATCGTCGGCGAGCCGCTGCTGCGCGCCCGCGTGCGCGGCCAGGTCGTGGCCGTGGGGCCGCAACTGGTGGCCGGGCGCCGTTTCGACGTTGCCGTGATCGAGCTCTTCGGCGATGTCCAGCGCGGTGAGGCGAGCACGCGGCTCGAAGGCGCAATCGTCGTCGACCGCAGCAGCGGCGTGCTGCTGCGCCTGGACCTGGTGAGTGCGCAGCGCGAGTTCTCGCTGCAGCGCCGGCTCGCCCGCGTTGAGGCGGTGGTGCGCTGAGCCCCATCGACACAGTTCTTTACCCGGCTGCCACGGCCAGGTTACCCCCGAGGCGCACGATGACATCCATCGCAACACCCTGATGGAGTCCCAGATGAAATTCGCACCCAAGACCTTGTCGCAGCGCCCGGCGCTGCTGATGGCGGCAGCACTTGTGCTGGCGCTCGGCGGTGGCCTGACGCAGACCGCTTTCGCGTCGCCGCAGGGCGGCCATGGAATCGGCGCCGGCCACGGCGGCCACGGCGGCCACGGCGCAATGATGGGCAATCCGCGTCAGATGGAACGCATGCTCGACGGCATCAACGCCAGCCCCGAGCAGCGCAGCCAGATCCGCCAGATCATGCAGACGGCGGCCACCGAGATGAAGGCCGAGCGTGAAGCCGGCCGCGCGCTGCACGAGCAGGCGCGCCAGCTCTTCACTCAGCCCAATGTCGACGCCCGCGCCGCCGAAGCCGTGCGCCAGCAGATGCTGGCCCGCCACGACCAGGCCAGCAAGCGCACGATGCAGCTCATGCTCGACGTCAGCCGCGTGCTCACGCCCGAGCAGCGCCAGCAGATCGCCGAGCGCATGAGCCAGCGCCGCACGATGGCCGAGCGCCATCGCAACGAACGCAACTCGCTGGAGAAGGCGCCGCGCTGAGCGGGACGGCCCTTGCCCATCCGTGATCTGCCTGCCTCACCGGCCCTCGCCCCGCGCCTGCCCCCAGGCGGCGGGGCGTTTTTTCGTTCTTTCAACGCCTGACTGCCGATGCCCCGCCTGCTGCTGATCGACGACGACACCCGACTGACCGCGATGGTCGGCGACTACCTGCAGCGCAGCGGCTACGAGGTCGACGCCGCCGGTTCGCTGGCCGCTGGCCGTGAGCGGCTGCGCCAGGGCGGTTACGACGCCTTGCTGCTCGACCTGATGCTGCCCGACGGCGACGGGCTGGACCTGACGCGCGAATTGCGCGCCGATGCCCGCACCCGGCGCCTGCCGCTGCTGATGCTGACGGCGCGCGGCGAGCCGATGGACCGCATCCTCGGCCTCGAACTCGGCGCCGACGACTACCTGCCCAAACCCTTCGAGCCGCGCGAACTGCTGGCGCGGGTGAAGGCGTTGCTGCGCCGCGCCGCGCCCGAACCGGCGGGCGACGAGGTGCTGACTTTTGGTCGCCTGGAAGTCGACCTCGGCGCCCGCCAGGCGCGCCTGGACGGCCAGCCCTGCGACCTCACCGGCCACCAGTTCGATCTGCTGGTGGTGCTGGCGCAAAGCCCGGGCCGGGTGTTGTCGCGCGACCAGATCATGGACGCGCTCAAGGGCCATCCGATGGAGGCCTTCGACCGCAGCATCGACGTCCATGTGTCGCGCATCCGCGCCTTGATCGAGGACGACCCGAAGAACCCCAAGCGGGTGCTGACGGTGCGCGGCGCCGGCTACGTCTTTGCCCGCAAGCAAGACGCCGATAACTACATGCGCGCCCTGTACCTGCGCATCTGGCTCACCGTCGTGGTGTCGCTGGCGCTGTTCGCGCTGGTGTCGGGCTGGCTGGTGCAGCGCCACATGGCGCAGGAGCGCGGCCGCTACGAAGGCGCGGCGCAGGAGCGCGTCACCGCCTGGGCCGACTTGCTGCAGCGCTCGCTGCCGCGCGCCGACGCCCCCGCGGCCGAGCAGGCTGACGCCGTGCGCGAGTGGTCGCAGCGGCTGCGCCTGCCACTG
>JAUYAJ010000114.1 GCA_030693565.1 Rubrivivax sp. | reverse complement strand
CGTCAGCCAGCTCTTGAGCACGCCCTGGTTGCCGAACCAGTAGATCAGCGAGATCGCCGACAGCAGTGACGGCGCCAGCAGCGGAATCAAGGTGATGCCGCGCAGCAGCGGCTTGCACGGCATGCGGCTGCGCGTCAGCGCGTAGGCAAAGGCGAAGGCGGTCGGCACCGTGACCACAGTGGTCAGCGCCGACACCCACAAGCTGTTCCACAGCGAGCTCAGCAGCGCCGGCGTCTGCGCATAGCTGACGAAGTTGGCGACGCCGACGAAGTCGCCGCTGCGGTCCTGCAGCGCCTGCATCAGCAGCGCGCCCAGCGGGGCGGCCAGAAAGGCCAGCAGCAGCAAGGCTACGGCGGCCAGTGCGGCCACCGCGATGCGCTCGCCGGTGCTGGTGCGCAGCCGCAGCGGCGCGGCAGGCGGCGGCGCTGCGACGGTGGTCATCTGATCAGGCAAACACCCGCATGCGCTCGGGCCGCAGCCGCAGCGGCAGCCGGCAGCCGACCTCCAGCCGGTGTTCGGCCAGGAAGTGCAGCGACAGGTAGACCGTCAGGCTGTGCTCGCCCAGCGCCGGGCTGGCCACGCTCACCAGGCAGTGGGCGCCGAGGAATTCGATCTTGTCGATGCGGGCCTCGAAAGCGTCGCCGTCGCCCGCTGCGGCGTCGGTCAGCACGTCTTCGGGCCGCAGGTAGAGCGTCACCTGGGCGCCGCTTGGGCCGTCATGGCCGCAGGCGAAGGAACTGGGGCCGATGCGCAGCCGGCCGCCGTCTTCCAGCGTCGCCGGCAAGGCGTTGATGCGGCCGACGAAGTCGGCCACGAAAGGCGTGGCCGGGTCGCGGTAGACCGCCATCGGCGTGCCCACCTGCACGATCGCGCCTTCGTTCATGACGACGATGAGGTCGGCCACCGACAAAGCCTCTTCCTGGTCGTGCGTGACCATGATGGTGGTGACGCCGAGCTGGCGCTGCAGGCTGCGCAATTCCTGGCGCAGGTGCACACGCACGATGGCGTCGAGCGCCGACAGCGGCTCGTCGAGCAGCAACAGGCTGGGCGCGGTGGCCAGCGCGCGTGCCAGTGCGATGCGCTGCTGCTGGCCGCCCGAGAGCTGGGCCGGGAACTTGTGCTGGCTGCCGGGCAGGCCGACCAGTTCGAGCAGTTCGGCGACGCGCTCGCGGATCGCCTGCCGCGCCAGCCGCCGGTTCACCAGGCCGTAGGCGACGTTGTCGGCCACGTTGAGGTTGGGGAACAGCGCGTAAGACTGGAAGACGATGCCGTAGTCGCGCTGCGCTGGCGGCAGCCGCGAGATGTCGCGCCCGGCCATCGCCAGCGTGCCGGCGCTCTGCGCTTCGAGGCCGGCAATGATGCGCAGCAGCGTCGTCTTGCCGCAGCCCGAGGGGCCGAGAAAGCAGACGAATTCACCCTGGGTGATGTCGAGATCGACGCCCTGCAGCGCGGTGAAGCTGCCGAAGTGCTTGGCGATGCCCTCCAGGCGCAGAAAGGGCGGCATCGGCAAGTTCAGCGCGCGGCGGTCGGACGCAAGCCCGGCGGCCGGCTCAGCGCTTCTCGCTCTTGGCGCTGTAGCGCTTGTTCCATTCGGCCAGGATGCGCTCGCGGTTGGCAGCGGCCCAGGCGAAGTCCATCTTCACCAGCCGCGCTTCGTAGTCCTTGGGCACGTTGGGCAGCGGCGCGGCGACGCCGGGCTGGGCGGTGATGGCGAAGTTCTTGCCATACAGCAGCATTGCGTCCTTGCTCGACGCCCAGTCGGCCAGCTTCTGCGCCGCCGCCAGGTTCTTCGTGCCTTTGTGGATGGCGAAGGCTTCGAGATCCCAGCCCAGGCCTTCCTTGGGGAAGACGAGGTCGATCGGCGCGCCTTTGGCCTTGTTGGCGTTGGCGCGGTATTCGAACGAGATGCCGACCACGAACTCGCCGCTGGCCGCCATGTTGCAGGGCTTGCTGCCTGAATGGGTGTACTGGGCGATGTTCTCGTGCAAGCCGTCCATGTAGGTCCAGCCGCCGCCCTTGCCGTTGTCGTCGCCGAACAGCGTCAGCCAGGCGGTGACGTCGAAGAAGCCGGTGCCCGACGACGCCGGGTTGGGCATCACCACCTGGCCTTTGTAGGCCGGCTTGATCAGGTCTTTCCAGGTCTCGGGCTTGGGGATGCCGCGCTTGGCGGCTTCAACGGTGTTGAAGCAGATCGTCGCCCCCCAGACGTCCATGCCGAACCAGGCTGGCGGGTTCTTCTTGTCCTTGTACTGGCTCATGATGGCGTCAAGGTTCAGCGGCTTGTAGGGCTGAAGCATGCCGTTGTTGTCGAGCAGCGCCAGGCTCGACGCTGCCACCCCCATCACCGCATCGGCCTGCGGGTTGGCTTTTTCGGCCAGCAGCTTGGCGGTGATGACGCCGGTGGAGTCGCGCACCCACTTGATCTCGATGTTCGGCTCGACCTTGTTGAAGGCTTCCTGGTAGGCCTTGAGCTGGTCGGTCTCGAGCGCGGTGTAGACCAGCAACTGGGACTTCTGCGCGGCGGCGCCGGCGGCGGCCAGCGTCAATGCCAGCGTGGTGATCAGGCTCAGGGTCGGGCGCGAGACTCGCATGTCGGCTCCTCTTGTTGGGGAACAGGGTGACGCGCCTGGGGCGCAAACCGGTGACGATGCCTGATGGGCGATGACGGCGTGATGACGCCGCTGAACCCGACTGCGGCGCATCGTGCCCGGCGGCGTGAACGGTGTCAACGGTATTTGGTCGATTGTTGACAATCGTCCGGCCCGGCGCTCCAATGCCCGCATGAAAACCCTGGTCGCTGCCGCGCTGGCGCCGCAGCCGACGATTGCGCTGCTGCAGAGCAGTTCGCTGTCGGGCGCGGTGCAAAGCGAGCTCGAGCGCCTGATCCTGAGCGGCGAACTGGCGCCCGGCGCCAAGCTCACCGAAGCGGCGCTGGCGGCGCGGCTCGGGGTCTCGCGCGGCCCGCTGCGCGAGGCCTTTCGCATGCTCGACGAAGCCGGCCTGGTGCGCACCGAGAAGAACCGCGGCGTCTTCGTGCGCGACCTGCCGGTCGACGAAGCGGCCGAGATCTTCGAGCTGCGCGCGGCGATGGACGAATGGGTCGGCCGCCAGCTGGCGCGGCGCATCACGCCGGCGCAGCTCAAGGAGTTGCGCGCCGGCGTCGACGCGCTCGAGCGCGTCGCCAAGGCCGACGACCGCGCCGGCTACCACCGGCTCAATCTGCTGTTCCACGACCGCCTGGTCGAGATGACGGGCAACCGCAAGCTGTGCGCCGTCTACCGCAAGCTGATCAAGGAACTGAGCCTGTTCCGCCGCCTCAACCTGGCTGACGGCGAGTTGCTGGCGGCGTCGGCCGGCGAGCACCGCGCCATCGTCAAGGCCATTGCCGCAGGCGACGCCGGCGCCGCCGGGCAGGCGATGGCCGACCATGTCAACGCCAGCAAGGAACGCACGCTGGCCCGCCAGCTACGCCGGCCTGCCGGCCCGAAACCCGAGGATGTTTGAGATGCTGGCCGTCAACGATCGCAGCTACCACCTGCCGCAGGCCCCCACCGTCGTCGTCTGCGTCGACGGCTGCGAGCCCGACTACCTGGCGCAAGCCGTCTTCGCCGGGCGCATGCCCTGGCTGCAGCGCACGCTGGCGCAAGGCACGGCGCTGGTGGCCGACTGCGTGGTGCCCAGTTTCACCAACCCGAACAACTTGTCGATCGTCACCGGCGCGCCGCCCAGCGTGCACGGCATCTGCGGCAACTACTTCTACGACACCGCCTCGGGCACCGAGGTGATGATGAACGACCCCCAGTGGCTGCGCGCGCCCACCCTGCTGGCCGCGCTGGCCGGTGCCGGCATGTCGTGCGCCGTCATCACCGCCAAAGACAAGCTGCGCCGGCTGCTCGGCCATGGCATGAGCGGCATCTGCTTTTCGTCGGAGAAAGCCGACCAGGCGACGCTGGCCGACAACGGCATCGACGGCGTGCTGGATCTGGTGGGATTGCCGCTGCCGGATGTCTACAGCGCTGCGCTGTCGGAGTTCGTCTTCGCCGCCGGCGTCAAGCTGATGGCCGGCCGCCGGCCCGATGTGATGTACCTCAGCACCACCGACTACGTGCAGCACAAACACGCGCCCGGCACCGAAGGCGCGAACGACTTCTTCGCCATGATGGACGGCTATTGCGGCCAGCTCGACGCCATGGGCTGCGTGATCGCGCTCACCGCCGACCATGGCATGAACGCCAAGGTGAAGTTTGACGCCACGCCCGACGTGATCTACCTGCAGGACCTGCTCGACGGCTGGCTGGGCGCCGGCGCGGCGCGTGTCATCCTGCCGATCACCGACCCTTACGTCGTCCACCACGGCGCGCTCGGCTCCTTTGCCACCGTCTACCTGCCAGCGTCTGCCGACGCCGGCGCGCTGGCGCTGCAGCTCGCCGCGCTGCGCGGCATCGAATCGGTGCATGTGCGCGAGGCCGCCGCCGCCCACTTCGAATTGCCGGCCGACCGCATCGGCGACCTGGTCGTGGTGTCCGAACGCTCGGTGGTGCTGGGCACGGCGGCATCACGCCACGACCTCAGCGCGCTCGAAGTGCCGCTGCGCTCGCACGGCGGCGCCTCCGAGCAGCGTGTACCGCTGATCCTGAACCGGCGCATAGCCGGCCTGGACCCGCAGCGCCGCTGGCGCAACTTCGACGCCTTCGACCTGGCGCTCAACCATGCGCAATGAAGCGCTGCGCCTGGCCGGCGAGAAGGTCGGCGCCGACCGCGGCGGCGAGCGCTGCATCGAGGTCCGCAACCCCTACACCGGCGCGCTCGTCGGCACCGTGCCCAAGGCCACGCTGGCCGAAGTGCGGCGCGCCTTCGACAGTGCGCTGCACTACAAGCCCGCGCTGTCGCGCTTCGAGCGCAGCCAGATCCTGAACCGCTGCGCGGCGCTGGTGCGCGAACGCAGTCAGACCATTGCCGCGCTGATCACCGCCGAGAGCGGCCTGAGCCTGCAGGACAGCCGCTACGAGACCGGCCGCGTCGCCGACGTGCTGATGTTCGGCGCCAACGCCTGCCTGATCGACGACGCGCAGACATTCGCCTGCGACATCACGCCGCAGGGCCGGCAGCGCCGCGTGCACACGCGGCGCGATCCGCTGCTCGGCGTCAACAGCGCGATCACGCCGTTCAACCACCCGATGAACCAGGTCGCGCACAAAGTCGTGCCGTCGGTGGCGACGAACAACCGCATGGTGCTCAAACCGTCGGAGAAGGTGCCGCTGTCGGCGCTGCTGTTCGCCGACCTGCTCTACGAAGCCGGGCTGCCGCCGGCGATGCTGAGCGTGATCACCGGCGACCCGGCCGAGATTGCCGACGAGCTGATCACCCACCCGGCGGTCGACCTCGTCAGCTTCACCGGCGGGGTGGGTATCGGCAAGCACATCGCGGCGCGCGCCGGCTACCGCCGGCTGGTGCTCGAACTCGGTGGCAACGACCCGCTGATCGTGATGGACGACGCCGACCTCGACGAAGCCTCGACGCTGGCGGTGCAAGGCTCTTACAAGAATTCGGGCCAGCGCTGCACGGCGGTCAAGCGGCTGCTGGTGCACGAGGCGGTGGCGCAGCGCTTCACCGACCTGGTGGTCGACAAGACCCGGGCCTGGTCTTTTGGCGACCCCAGCGACCCCGCGGTGCAGATGGGCACGGTGATCGACGAAGCCGCGGCGCGTCTGTTCGAGGCCCGCGTGGGTGAAGCGCTGGCGCAGGGCGCGCGGCTGCTCGCCGGCCACCGGCGCGAGGGTGCGCTGTACGCGCCCACCGTGATCGACCAGGTGCGCCCGGAGATGACGGTGGTGCGCGAAGAAACCTTCGGCCCGGTGTCGCCGATCATCCGTTTCTCCAGCATCGACGAGGCGATCGCGATCAGCAACGGCACCGCCTACGGCTTGTCGTCGGCGGTCTGCACCAACCGCCTGGACGACATCGCGCGCTTTGTTGCCGAGTTGCAGGTTGGCACCGTGAACGTGCGCGAGGTCCCGGGATACCGCCTGGAACTGACGCCTTTTGGCGGCATCAAGGATTCCGGGCTGGGGTACAAGGAGGGCGTGCAGGAAGCCATCAAGAGCTTCACCAACCTGAAAACCTACTCCTTGCCCTGGACCTGATCCGCGAATGATCCATCTGCTGAACCTGCTGGCCGCCATCTCCTTGCTGGTGTGGGGCACCCACATCGTGCGCACCGGCATGCTCAAGGTGTTTGGCGAGAACCTGCGCCGCGTCCTGGCCGAAAGTTTCGGCAACCGCTTCAAGGCCGCGCTGGCCGGTCTGGGTGTCACCGGCCTGGTGCAGTCGAGCACCGCCACCTGCCTGATCGTGGCCTCGTTCGTCGACAAGGGGCTGGTCGCCACTGGCGCTGCGCTGGCGGTGATGCTGGGCGCCGACGTCGGCAGCGCGCTGATGGCGGTGGTGCTGTCGTTCGACTTGTCATGGTTGTCGCCGCTGCTGATCTTCGCCGGCGTCGTCATGTTCATCACCTGGGAAAGCAGCAGTGCCGGGCGCATCGGCCGCGTCTTCATCGGCCTGGGGTTGATCATGCTGGCGCTGCAGTTGATCGTCGGCGCCACGCGGCCGCTGACGCAGTCGCCCGAGGTGCGCGCGCTGTTGCTGGCGCTGCCCAACGAGGTCATGCTCGACATCGTCGTCGGCGCGGCCCTGGCCGTGCTGTCGTATTCCAGCCTGGCCATCGTGCTGCTGACCGCCACGCTGGCGGCGCAGGAGATGGTGCCGATCACCGTCGCGCTGGGCCTGGTGCTGGGCGCCAACGTCGGCAGCGGCGTGCTGGCGCTGCTGGCCACCGCGCGCTCGTCGCCGCTGGCGCGCCGGCTGCCGCTGGGCAACTTCATCTTCAAGGCGGTCGGTGCGCTGCTGATGATTCCGCTGTTGCCGCAGGCGCTGGTGCTGCTGCAGCAATACGCCGGCCCGGTGCCGCAGCAAGTCGTGCTGTTCCATCTGGGCTTCAACGTCTTGCTGGCCTGCAGCTTCATCGCCTTCACCGGCATGCTGGGCCAGCTGCTCGAGCGCTGGCTGCCCAAGCCGGCGCCGGGCCTGGACGGCAACCGGCCGCGCCACCTCGACCCGGTGGCGCTGGCCACGCCCTCGCTGGCGATCAGCTGCGCGGCGCGCGAGGCGCTGCACCAGGCCGACATCGTCGAGACCATGCTGCGCGGCGTGCTGCCGGTGATGCGCGACAACGACCTCGCGCTGGCCGAGCGGCTGCGGCGCATGGACGACACCGTCGACGAACTCTATTCGGCGATCAAGTTCTACCTGACGCAGATCTCGCACGCCGCGCTGTCCGAGCGCGAAGGCCGGCGCTGGACCGACATCGTCTCCTTCGCCATCAACATGGAGCAGATCGGCGACATCGTCGAACGCATCATCCAGGACATCGAGGACAAGAAGATACGCAAGTCGCTGCGTTTCTCCGACGCCGGCATGGCCGAGATCTGCCACCTGCACGAGCGCCTGCTGTCCAACCTGCGGCTCGGCATGGGGGTGTTCCTGGACGGCCATGTGCGCGACGCGCAGAAGCTGCACGAAGAGAAGATGCGCTTTCGCGAGCTCGAGCACGAGTACGCCGCCAACCACATCGCGCGGCTGCAGAACAACACCGCACAAAGCATAGAGACCAGCTCGTTGCACCTGGACCTGCTCAGCGAGTTGAAGCGCATCAACTCGCACATCTGTTCGATCGCCTACCCGATCCTCGAACAGGCCGGGGCCTTGAGCGCAACGCGGCTGCGCCACTCGCAACTCGCCGGCCTGGACGAAGCGCGGCGCTGACACCATGCTCAGTCTTATCGACATCGAAGGTTTGTTCCGGCGCCGCGGCGGCGAGATGTACAGCGGTGAGCCGGTGACGCAGCTCGAACACGCGCTGCAGACCGCGGCACTGGCCGAAGCCGAAGGCGCCGACGACGAACTGGTGACGGCCGCGCTGCTGCACGACCTGGGCCACCTGGTGCACGACCTGGGCGCCACGCCCACGCTGAACGGCATCGACGACGTCCACCAGTACACCGCGCTGCCGCTGCTGCGCCGCTTGTTCGGGCCGCGTGTGCTGGGGGCGATCGGTCTGCACGTGGATGCCAAACGCTGGTTGTGTGCCACGCGGGCAGACTATCTTCAGGCCTTGTCGGCCGACTCGGTGCGCAGCCTGGCGCTGCAAGGCGGTGTTTTCGACGCCGAGCAAGCCGCCGCTTTCATCGCCCGGCCCGGCGCCGACGAGGCCGTGCGGCTGCGCCTGTGGGACGACCAGGCCAAGACGGCGGACCGGCCGACGCCGCCGCTGTCGCACTTCCTGCAACGCGCGGCGCGCTGCCCGCGCCGCTGACCAAGGACCGCCATGCAGATCGGTGTCCCGAAAGAGATCAA
>JAUYAJ010000333.1 GCA_030693565.1 Rubrivivax sp. | reverse complement strand
GCAGTCCGGATCGAGCAGCAGGTTGAGGGCGAAGTTCTGCTCGCGGTTGCGCGCCGTCAGGCCCCAGACGGCGTTCTTGGCATGTGTGAAGTCGCGCAAGGTCTTGAGCACCGCGGTCTTGCCGGTGATCTCGGTCACGCGGGCGTACAGCGGCGCCGCACCCGGGCTTTCGAGGTAGACGAACTGGTTGATCGTCAGCGTCGGTACCAGCGGGCCGCTGATGCGATAGAAGGTGTTGCCGGCCTGCTGCCAGCTTTCCATCGTCTTGCCGTGCTGGTCCCAGAAGTCGGCCGGCAGCTGTAGCACGCCGGTGTAGAGCAGGTCGCCGTCTTCGAGTGTCTTGTCGTTGAAGTAGTCCTCGGCCGGCAGGCCCAGGGCACGCGCCTTGACGCGCATGTTGATGTCCTTGGACACCAGCACCACCTCGCGCCCCGACTCACGTTCGCGCAGGCTCTGGACGACACCGAGGATCTGGTTGTCGGCCTTGCCCTGGGGCAACCCGGTCGGCAGCTTGACGTCCAGCATCATGGTCTGGAAGAAAAGCTTGCCGCCGGCGTCGCGGTGGCCGGTCTTGGCCAGCGGGATGCCTTCGGTGGCGGCCAGGCTGCCGTCGGTGACCAGGGCGTCGAGTGCGCGGCTGACCTGGCGCGCATTGCGCGCCACCTCGCTCATGCCCTTCTTGTGGTCGTCCAGTTCTTCCAGCGTGATCATCGGCAGGAAGACGTCGTGCTCCTCGAAGCGGAACAGACTCATCGGGTCGTGCATCAACACATTGGTGTCGAGCACGAACAGCTTGGCCGGGCCGCTGCCGCGCGGCGTGCGCTGGCGCGACTTGACTGCCGGCGCGGCGGTTGCGGCGCCGCTGGCGGCGGCCGTGCTGGTTGGCCGGGCTGGGGCGGCGACCGGCGCTGCTGCCACGGGCGCTGCGGCGGGCGCGGCTTTGGCCGGTTCAGACGGCGGCTCTGGCTTGCGGCGGGTGCTGACGGGTGCGGCCTTGGCCTCGTAAGCGGCGGCGGCCAGCAGGGCCGCTTTCTTGGCAGGTGGCTTGGGCAGTGGCATGGGGTTCAGGCAGCGTCGGAAAGGCAAGAAGCCGCACAGGAGGCTGTGCGGCTTCGGTTGGGGCTCGGGGCGGGCACGCGCGGGCGTGCCGTGGCGTTGGCGGGCAGGTCGATGTCAGGCCGCCTTCTTCAGCGCCTTCACTGCCTTGAGGACTTCCTCGACATGGCCGGCGACCTTGATGCCGCGCCATTCGGCGCGCATCACGCCTTCGGCGTCCATCAGGAAGGTGCTGCGCTCGATGCCCTTGACCTTCTTGCCGTACATGATCTTGTTCTTGACCACGCCGAACATGTGGCACAGCTTCTCTTCGGTGTCGGCGATCAGCTCGAAGGGCAGTTCCAGGTTCTGCTTGAACTTCTCGTGCGACGCCATGTTGTCGCGCGAGACGCCGAAGACGATGGCCCCGGCCTTGAGGAATTCCTTGTGGTGGTCGCGAAACTGCATCGCCTCGGTGGTGCAGCCGGGGGTGCCGTCCTTCGGATAGAAATACAGCACGACGGCGGTGCCGATGTGCGATTGGGGCGTGAATTTGTCGCCACCGGTGGCAAGGGCTTCGAATTCCGGAAGCGCTTTGTTGACAACAGGCGTCATAAGTGTAATTTTCTCGGAAGCGTGGTGCCGACGATGGCCAAGCGCAGATTATAAAGTCTCCGCCGACGGCGGTCGCGCCGACTCACTCGCCGGCGGGTTTGGACGCGTCTTCGGCGCTCAGAATCAGCGCCGCCAGCACCGAGCGCTGTTCGCTGACCAGTACGTTGAAAGTGCGGCACGCGGCGCCGGTGTCCATGGTCTCGACGCCGATGCCGCGCTCGATCAGCGCGCGCAGCAAGGCCGGCGGCGGAAAGCGCAGCTTCGTGCCGCTGCCAAAGATCACCAGTTCGGGCTTGAGCGCGGCGATGCGCTCGAAGTGCGCTGGCGTCAGCGCCTCGAAGCGCTCGGCCTGCCAGGGCTGGATCTCGCCGACCCAGGGCACGAGCACGCTGTGCTCGTATGGCGTGGCGCCGATCCAGGCGCGGCCAGGCTCGTGGCGCGAGACGACGTTAACGCCGGTCGGTGTGTCGGGTTGGAACTTCATGCGTGGATAATTCTAGTTTCCCTCTGCAGGAGCTCCGCCTTGAAGCCGATCGCCAAGTCCAGCAAGCTGGCCAATGTCTGCTACGACATCCGCGGCCCCGTGCTCGACAAAGCCCGGCAGATGGAGGACGAAGGGCACAAGATCATCAAGCTCAACATCGGCAACCTGGCGGTGTTCGGGCTTGAGCCGCCCGACGAGATCGTGCAGGACATGATCCGCAACCTGCCGCACAGCGCCGGCTACACCGACAGCAAGGGGCTGTTCGCGCCGCGCAAGTCGGTCGTGCACTACTCGCAGGAAAAGCACATCGCCGGCGTCAGCGTCGACGACGTCTACCTGGGCAATGGCGCGTCCGAGCTGATCGTGATGAGCCTGAACGCGCTGCTCAACGATGGCGACGAGGTGCTGGTGCCGGCGCCCGACTACCCGCTGTGGACAGCCGCGGTGTCGCTGTCGGGGGGCCGGCCGGTGCACTACCTGTGCGATGAAGGCAGTGGCTGGCTGCCGGATCTGGACGACATCCGCAGCAAGATCACGCCCAATACGCGTGGCCTCGTCGTCTGCAACCCCAACAACCCGACCGGCGCGCTGTACCCCGACAGCGTGCTGCTGCAGATCATCGAGCTGGCGCGCCAGCACCAGCTGGTGGTGTTCGCCGACGAGATCTACGACAAGACGCTGTACGACGGCCGCACCCACACCAGCATCGCCTCGCTGGCCGACGACGTGCTGTTCGTCAGCTTCAACGGCCTGAGCAAGAACTACCGCTCCTGCGGCTTCCGCGCGGGTTGGATGATCGTCTCCGGTGACAAGCGCCATGCCGGCGACTACATCGAGGGCCTGAACATGCTGGCCTCGATGCGGCTGTGCTCGAACACCCCGGGCCAGCTGGCGATCCAGACCGCGCTGGGCGGTTACCAGAGCATCAACGACCTGGTGGCGCCGAGCGGGCGGCTGTGCCGGCAGCGCGACCTGGCCTACCAGTTGCTGAGCCAGATTCCCGGCGTCAGCGTCGTCAAGCCCAAGGCTGCGCTCTACATGTTCCCGCGCCTGGACCCGACCATGTACCCGGTCGCCGACGACCAGCAGTTCGCCTACGAGTTGCTGGCCGAAGAGAAGGTGCTGATCGTCCAGGGCACGGGCTTCAACTGGGCCACGCCGGACCACTTCCGCATCGTTTTCCTGCCGCACGAGGACGACCTGACCGACGCCGTCGGCCGCATCGAACGTTTCTTGTCGCACTACCGCAAGCGCCACTCACTCTGAAACCCTGATTCTTATGAAACCCATCCAGGTTGGCTTGCTCGG
>JAUYAJ010000332.1 GCA_030693565.1 Rubrivivax sp. | reverse complement strand
TCACGCGTTCCACCCAGCGCAGCGCATCGAGCGCGGCCATCGCTTCGGTCGGGCTGCGTTCGCCATGCGCCGCCTGCCCGAGGATGGCCAGCCGCTGCTCGCCGCGGGTGCCGGCCAGGGCCAGCGCATGGGCCTCCATCGCCGCCAGCCAGTCGCCGGCCGCCTGGCCGCTCAAGCCCTTGCGCGCCAGCTCGATGGCGCTGGCGCAGCGCGCGCGCAGCGGCTCGAACTGCGGCTGGCTGAGCGCCCGGCGCACCGCATCCGGCAGATCGGTGCGCGCGACCAGCCGCGCCAGATGATCGATGGCATGCACCTGGCTCGCGCGCAGCCGCGACCCGGGCTCGTCCTGCGTGATCGGCGGAATGCGGGCAAAGAAGCGCTGCGTCGCGTCCAGCGCGGCCGCGAGTTCGTGGCGGCGCCCGGCGTCGACGCCGGCGACCGCGCTGTCCAGCAGCGGGCTGAGCTGCTCGACCAGTTCCAGCGTCGCGTCGGTCAGCGTGCGGCGCGTGGCCTCCAGCGCCACCGGCGGGGCGGCCAGCAGCGAGTTGTCCAGATGTCGCGTCAGGCGCGGTCCGCGCTCGGGCAGCAGGCGCTCCATGCCGCGCGCAAAGGCATCGGCGAAGGGCAGGAAAACGGCCACCCCCAGCGCAATGAAGGCGGTATGGAAGGCAGCCAGGCTGACCGCACCGGGGTCCAGCCAGCCGCGCGCCTGCGCGATGCGGATGCCGGCCAGGAAAGCCGGCAGCAGCACCAGCGCGATCAGCCCGGTCAG
This sequence comes from Rubrivivax sp., assembly GCA_030693565.1. GTDB lineage: Bacteria > Pseudomonadota > Gammaproteobacteria > Burkholderiales > Burkholderiaceae_C > Rubrivivax. The sequence continues at coordinate 3,029 of JAUYAJ010000332.1, read as the reverse complement.
CAGGTTGAACAGCACGTGGGTCAGCGCCGTGCGCTTGGCCGGCACGCTGCCGCCGATGGCCGCCAGCGCACCGGTGACGGTGGTGCCGATGGCTGCGCCGATGACCAGCGCCGCCGCCTGTTCGAAATTGACCGCCTGCGCGTGCAGCGCGGTCAGCGTCGTGGCCACCGCCGCGCTCGAGGACTGCATCACCACGGTCATCAGGATGCCGATGGCCATCGCCGTGAGGTGGCCGCTGAGGCCCGTGGCCGGCAGGCGCGCCAGGTCGAACACCGCAGCCAGGCCCTGCATGGCCTCCTGCAGGGTCTCGATGCCGACGAAGATCAGGCCGAATCCCGCCAGCGCCAGACCCAGGTCCCCCCAGCGGCCACGCGCCAGCAGCCGCATCAGCGCGCCCACGCCCACCAGCGGCAGCGCATAAAAGCCGATGCTCACCTTCAGCCCGAGCACCGACACCACCCAGCCGGTGCCGGTGGTGCCCAGGCTGGCGCCCATCACCACCCCGACCGCCTGCGGGAAGGTGATCAGCCCGGCGCTGACGAAGCCGATCAGGGTGACGGTGGTGGCGCTGGAGGACTGCACCAGCATCGTCACCACGGCGCCGGAAGCGAAGGCCTTGGCGGGTGTGCCGGTGAAGCGCACCAGGGCCTGGCGCAGCGCGTCGCCGGCCCAAGCCTTCAGGCCGTCGGTGAGCAGCACCATGCCGAGCAGGAACAGCCCGATGCCGCCGAGCAGCTTGAAGATCAGCGCCGTCATGGCCGGTCCGCGCGGGTGCAGGCGGCTGGGTTCATCGGGTGGACTTGCGTTGCCTGGGCTGCTGCTGCTTGCGCAGTTCGGCCTCGGCCAGCTCGAACGCCAGGGCCAGTGCCAGCGTCACCACCACGACCATGTTCAGCCAGGATGCTGCAGGCAGCTGCTTGCAGGTACCACATCACCCGCCGCTGCGCGGCGGCGCGCGCCGCAGCTCGAGCACCCCGCTCTTGAGGTGCAGGTCGCGCTGCGGGAACGGGAACTCGATGCCCTCGGCGCGGAAGCGGTCGTAGATCGCGAAGTTCAGGTTGCTGATCAGGCGGCCCTTGCGGTCGACCAGGCTCCTCGACCAGGCGCGCAGCTCGAACATCAGCCCGTCGTCGCCGAAGGCCAAGAAGCGCACCGCCGGCGGCGGGTCGGCCAGCACGTCCGGGTCTGCGGCCGCAACCGCGAGCAGCTGCTGCTCGACCTGGCGTGCGTCGCTGCCGTAGGCCACCGACACCGGGATGCGGAAGCGCACACGGTCGTCGTTGTACTTCCAGTTCACCACGTCCTCGGTGATGAACTTGGAGTTGGGCACGATCACCGCGATGTTGTCGTTGTCCAGCACCGTCGTCGCGCGGGCGCCGATTTCCACCACGTTGCCCTCGGTGTTGCCGACGGCGATGCGGTCGCCGATCTTGATCGGCCGCTCGAACATGATGATCAGCCCGGAGATGAAGTTGCTGACCACGTTCTGCAGGCCGAAGCCGATGCCGATGCCGACCGCACCGGCCAGCACGTTGAGGGTCGTCAGGTCGACGCCCGCGGTCTGCACGATGACCAGCAGGCCGACCAGCAGCATCGCGTAGCGCGCCAGGGTGCCGGCGGCATGGCGCGCACCGATGTCGAGCCGGGTGCGAACCAGCAGGCTGTCGGCAAGCCAGCGCTGCAGTCGTCGCGAACCCCACACCAGGGCGACCAGCAGGGCCAGCAGGTAGGCGACGGACCACAGCGTGATCTGGGTGTCCGCAGTGCGGATCAGGGGAAACTGCAGCACGCCGTGCACCCACCGCAGCGCGTCGAAAACCATGTCCATGCGTGGGATCCTCTTCGTGTCGTCGTGCGCCGCCCGTGGCGGTGACGGCCGGCGGCCGTCAGGGTCGCGCCGTGGCGCCGTCGCCTGCGCGGCGGCGAGCATGCCACGGATCCGCGCTCCTGCCCTTGGCGGCGCATGTATCGCCGGCGATTGAGACCCAGCGCAGGGCATGACACCGCTCGGGCTCATCACTTCTGGAGCCTGGCGTTCAAGCCGAAAGCGGGCAGACCCAGCGCGCGCCGACGCGGTGGCCGGCGGGCCCAGCATCTTGCACCCGCTGAGCGGCACCCTGCTGCGGCAACACCACGCTGCCGGCCCGTGGATCACGCTGTTGCTGGCGCTGAAGTCAGACGTCACCGGATCGCCAATGAACAAGGTGAACTCGGGCCTTCACGAGCGTCCCATCGCTAGAATCCTCTGTCCTCCGCTCTGCACGCTGGCGTTCACTCGCCCCCCGAACCCGCGCAGGAGACATAGCGGCAAGGTCGTTGACGCGTCTCGATTCCAGATCCGGAACCAGGCTCTGCGCGGCAACTCCACGCTCGAACAGCCTGCCGGGCCAGCACGGCAAGACATTGAAGGCTTCTATGCGCTATCCGGCCGATGGAGAGTTCCTTGCAAACTGACGATGGAGAGGCGATGCGAGGCGATCGCAAGACCTGGCACGCGTGCAAAGCGACTGAAGTCCTGGGCGCGCAGAGTTCGGGGCCCCATGGCCTGGACCAGGCCGAGGCCAGCCGCCGCTTGAAGACGCACGGCCCCAACCGCCTGGCCGAGGCGCCGCCCCCGGGGCTGCTCGCGCGACTGGCCCGCCAGTTCAACAACCTGCTGCTGATCGTGCTGATGGTGGCTGCGGTGGTGACCGCGGCGATCGGTCACTGGATCGACAGCGGGGTCATCGCTGCGGTGGTGGTGCTCAACGCCCTGATCGGCTTCGTGCAGGAAGGCAAGGCCGAGCGGGCCTTGCAGGCGATCCGCCACCTGCTCTCGCCGCACGCGGTGGTGCTGCGCGACGGCCGGCAGCACGACATCGACGCCGCCGACCTGGTGCCCGGCGACATCGTTCTGCTGGCATCGGGCGACAGCATCCCGGCCGACGTGCGCCTGCTGCAGGCGCGCAACCTGCGTGTCGACGAATCCGCCCTCACCGGCGAGTCGGTGCCGGTGGACAAGAGCACCGACCCGGTGGCCGCCGAGGCCG
>JAUYAJ010000324.1 GCA_030693565.1 Rubrivivax sp. | reverse complement strand
TCGAGCACGAAGCGGATGGATTGGTCGTCGTCAACGATCCAGATGGGTTTCATGCGGTCGATGGCGTGGTTCGCAAGTGGGCCGGTCAGGGCAAGGGAATCAACAGTTTGAACACCGTGCGGCCCGGCACGCTGTCGCATTCGATCGTGCCCTGATGCTGCTGCACGAAAGTCTGCGCCAGCGTCAACCCGAGGCCTGAACCGCCCTCCCGTCCCGACACCAGCGGGTGGAAGATGCGATCGCGCAAGGCCTCGGGCACGCCAGGCCCGTTGTCCTGTATATGCAATTCCAATGCCAGGCGAAAACGCTGACGGGCGAGCGTGGCCTGGCGGGCGATCCGGGTGCGCAGAATCAAGCGTGCGTCGGCGGCGGCGATGCGCTCGGTCAAGGCCTGGGTGGCGTTGTGGGCAATGTTCAGCACCGCCTGGATCAGTTGCTCGCGGTCGCCGCGGAACTCGGGAATCGAGGTGTCGTAGTCGCGTTCGACGACCAGCCCGCGCGGGTATTCGGCCAGCACCAGCGTGCGCACGCGCTCGCAGACCTCATGGATGTTGACGTCGCCCACCACATGCGCGCGCCGGTGCGGCGCCAGCAACCGGTCCACCAGCACCTGCAGGCGGTCGGCCTCATGGATGATGACCTGGGTGTACTCGGTCAGCTCGCGCGAGTCGATTTCCATCGCCAGCAGCTGCGCCGCACCGCGGATGCCGCCGAGCGGGTTCTTGATCTCGTGCGCCAGGTTGCGCACCAGCTCCTTGTTGGCCTGTGCCAGTTCGTTGACGCGCTCCTCGCGGTCGAGCCGGGTCTGCTGCTCGATCTCGATCATCTCGACGAGCACGTTGCCGGGCCGGTCCATCTGGCTGACGATCACATGCACCGGCAAGTCGCCGCCGCTGGCGCTGGCGCCGGGCAGGCGCTTGAGCAAGGCGTCGAAACGGCCGCTGGCGACGTCGTTGCGCGCCACCATCAACAGCGTGTCGCGCAGCGGCGCCGGATCGGCCAGCCAGTCGAGCACGCTGCCACGCACCAGCGCGCGCCGCGACATGCCGACGGCGTTCTCCAGCGTCGCGTTGGCGAACAGGCAGCGGCCGGCGGGCTCGGCGATCGCCACCAGGGTGGCGAGCTGGTCGAAGGCCTCGAAGCCGGCGTCCAGCAAGTCGGTGCCGACCGGCCCGCCTTGGGCAGCCGCCGGCGCTCGCTGCCGACTCACGGTGGCAGCTTGGCCAGTTCGCGCTTGAGCGCCGCGATGTCGGCTTCCTTGCGCGCGATGCCGGCCTTCATCTCCGCGACGCGATCGATGTAGCGCTGGAAGTTGCGCTCGTCGCCGCGGCGTTCGGGCTCGCCGCCATTGAAGTCCTTCTGCAAGGCCGCCAGCCCGATCTCCTCGCGCCGCAACTCCTCGGCCAGGATGCGGCGGGCGTCGCTGTCGCGGGCGCGCTGGGTTGCCGGGTCGATGCGCTGATCGGCCGGGCGCGGCGCGGCAGCGAGTGTGGGCGCCGACGCCGGCGCCGGCTTGCGTGTCTGCACCACGGTCACCGGCGCGCCCTCGATGGTGCGGCAGCCGCGCTCTTGGGCTTCCTGCGGGCTCAAGGCGTCGGTGTACAGCACCGGTGGCCCGGGGCAGCGGTAGACGACCGCCGCCGCGGAGGTTTGCGCAGCCAGCGGGCCGGCCACCAGGACGGCGGCAACAAACAAGGTACGACGAAAACCAAACATCATCCAGCGACCTCCGCCGCGCGCTGCGGCGCGCGGATCGACCCCATTGTGGCCCACAGCACGGCCATGAAAAAGGGCGGCCCGGAGGCCGCCCTTGGCTGCGATCGCGGACGATTACAGGCTGTAGTACATGTCGAACTCAAGCGGGTGCGTGGTCATGCGCATGCGCGTGACTTCGCCCATCTTGAGGTCGATGTAGGCGTCGATGTAGGCGTCGGTGAAGACACCGCCCTTGGTCAGGAAGGCGCGGTCCTTGTCCAGGTGCTCGAGCGCCTGGTCCAGCGAATGGCAGACAGTCGGGATCTTCGCGTCTTCTTCCGGCGGCAGGTGGTACAGATCCTTGGTGGCGGCTTCGCCCGGGTGGATCTTGTTTTCGATGCCGTCCAGGCCGGCCATCAGCAGCGCCGAGAAGCCCAGGTAGGGGTTCATCAAGGGATCTGGGAAACGCGCCTCGATGCGCCGGCCCTTGGGGCTGGGCACGTAGGGGATGCGGATCGACGCCGAGCGGTTGCGTGCCGAATAGGCCAGCTTGACCGGCGCCTCGAAGTGCGGCACCAGGCGCTTGTAGCTGTTCGTGCCCGGGTTGGTGATGGCGTTGAGCGCGCGCGCATGCTTGATGATGCCGCCGATGTAGAACAGCGCCATCTCCGACAAGCCGCCGTAGCCGTCACCGGCAAACAGGTTGACGCCGTCTTTCCAGACCGACTGGTGCACGTGCATGCCGCTGCCGTTGTCACCGACCACCGGCTTGGGCATGAAGGTCGCCGTCTTGCCGTAGGCATGGGCGACGTTGTGGATGACGTACTTCTGCAGCTGCAACCAGTCGGCGCGCTGCACCAGCGTGCTGTAGCGCGTGCCGATCTCGTTCTGGCCCTGTCCCGCGACCTCGTGGTGGTGGACTTCAACCGGGATGCCCAGCGACTCGAGGATCAGGCACATCTCCGAGCGCATGTCCTGGAAGGTGTCGACCGGCGGCACCGGAAAGTAGCCTCCCTTGACGGGCGGGCGATGGCCCATGTTGCCGCCTTCGAAGTTCTTGCCGCTGCTCCAGGCGGCTTCTTCCGAGCCGATCTTGACGAAGCAGCCCTGCATGTCGACCTTCCACTGCACCTGGTCGAAGATGAAGAACTCGGGCTCAGGACCGAAGAAGGCGGTGTCGCCGATGCCGCTGCTCTTGAGGTAGGCCTCGGCGCGCTTGGCCAGCGAGCGCGGGTCGCGCTCGTAAGGCTTGCCGTCACCGGGCTCGACGACGTCGCAGGCCATGATGATGGTCGGCTCTTCGAAGAACGGGTCGATGTTGGCAGTGGCCGGGTCGGGCATCAGCAACATGTCCGAGGCTTCGATGCCCTTCCAACCGGCGATCGACGAGCCGTCGAAAGCATGGCCGGCGCTGAACTTGTCTTCGTCGAAGTGGGACACAGGCACGGTCACGTGCTGCTCCTTGCCGCGGGTGTCGGTGAAGCGGAAGTCGACGAACTTGACTTCGTTCTCCTTCACCATCTTCATCACGTCGGCAACAGTCTTTGCCATTCAAATCTCCTAGCGAGGCTCTGGTTAACAGGGGTTTGTTCGGGGCAACCTGAGGGTGAACCCCCAAGGGCGCACAGGAATGTAGCAGAAAGCGTGCCTGACTTTGATTGGCCCAAAGCGCCCCTCAGCGCCTGGAAACCGGGGTCGGAAAGGCGCGTCAGCCGGGCTTCCGAACCCACTCGCACCACTTCGGCGCGCACGATATCCCCAACTCGGTGCGCCCGCCGGCTGTCAGCGCACCACTTCGGGGCCAAGCTCCGAACCGAAGTCGATCAGGCCTTGCCGCAGCGCCGCAAAAGCCAGTGCCACCACCTCGGCCTGGCCTTTGACGCCGAGTTCGATGTGGCGGCCATGTTGCGGGTGGTCGACGCTGGGCAGGCTGAAAACCTTGGCGCCGGCGAAACGCGCTTCCACCGCCTCCATCAGCGGCGTCAGGCTGGCCTCCATGGCGCCGTAGACGATCACCGAGTGCTCGACAGCGCGCGGCCCGCCTTGCAAGTGGGCGTAGCGCTGGTCGAGCAAGGCCTCGATCATCGGCCAGGCCATGACCGGAAAGCCGGGCACGAAGTGCACGTCGCCGACGCTGAAGCCCGGGATCTTGTTGAACGGATTGGCCAGGATGCTGGCGCCGGCCGGGAACACGCCCATGTTCAGCCGGTGCAGGTTGTCGGCGCGGTCGGGCTCGAAATCCACGCCTTTCTCGGCCGCGACCTCGCGCATGCGCTCGACGATCAAGTCGCGGGCCTGCGGGTGCAGCACCAGCGGGACGCCCAGCGCGGCCGCGGCGCATTGGCGCGTGTGGTCATCCGGCGTGGCGCCGATGCCGCCGCAGGAAAAGACAATGTCTCCGGTGCCGAAGGCATGGGTCAGCGCTTCGGTGATCAGCGCGCGCTCGTCACCCACGTAACGCGCCCAGGACAGCACCAGCCCGCGCGCCGCCAGCAGTTCGACGACCTTGGGCAGGTGCTTGTCCTGGCGCTTGCCCGACAGGATCTCGTCGCCGATGATGATGAGTCCGAACTTCATGGTGCAGGCAATCTCCCGATCTCGGCCGGCGCCGGCAGCGGCGCGGTGGTGGTGGCGGCGGCGGCGCCGGCAACGTGGATGTCAGCGGCGCGCAGCCGCTGCAGCGCGGCGAGCCCGAAGTGGGCAAACCAGCAGGCGGTGAAGGCGAACACCAGCGTGTACAGCCACACCGACAGCAGCACCAGCACCGGGGCGAAGATCAGCGTCACCGCGCTGGCCGCCCACAGCAGCGATGGCGCCGCACCCAGGTAGCCGCAAACGACGCCGATGGCCAGCAGCGGCCAGCGCTGCTCGTGCAAGACGCGGCGGCGCTCGCCAGCGCTGGCGTGCACGGCCAGCACCTCGAAGCCGAAGACGCGGCACGCCAGCCAGCCCCAGATCAGCGGCGGCAGCACCAGCACCAGCGGCGGCACGAACCAGAGCGGGATGCTGAGCACCAGCGTGGCCAGCGCCGCCACCGTGCACAGCAGCGACCACAAGGCCACCTGCCACCAGCCGGTGCCGCGGCGGCGCTTGAGCAGCGGAAACCGGCGCCCGGCCACCAGGTCGACCAGCGCCGGCGTCATCAGCAAAGCCACCAGCAGCAGCGAGCCGATCACGATCACCGGCACCGCCAGCGCGACCACGATCACCGGCGCCATCAGCGTGCGCAAGTCGCCAAAGCCGACACTGTTCAGCCAGTCCAGCATGGCCTGCACCAGCGACCACTGCTCCAGAAAGCCGCGCACGCCGGCCACCGCCACCTCCCAGTAGAACCAGCCCAGGCCAAAGACAGCGCCGCCGGCCACCGCCAGCGGCAGCAACGACCACAGGATGACGCGCGGGTGCAGGCAGTAGGCGACGGCGCGCCAGAACGAGTCGAGCAAGGTCGTCATCGCTGTCCCATCAGGCGGCGCAGGCCCAGCCACTGCTGGGCCCAGAAACCGCTGCCGTAGTCGCGGCCTTGCAACTGGTCGCGGATGCCAGTGGGCTCGTAGCGCTGATTGAAGCGCGCGCTGCCGAAGATCATGTCCCAGACCGGGAACAGCACGGCGAAGTTGCAGCCGCCCAGGCTGCCCGGTCCGGCCGACTCGTGGCCGGTGCCCACGGCGTGGTGCAGCCGGTGGTATTGCGGGTCGACGAAAACGCGGCGCAGCAGCGGGCCGAAAGTCAGCCGCACATTGGCGTGCGACAGGCTCTCCAGCAACTGGGTGCAGGCAACGACGGCAATGAACTGCCCTGGCGGCACGCCGACCGCCAGCGCCACCAGCACGAAGGCGCTGTCGCGCAGCAAGTCGTCGAGCAAGTGGTTGCGGTTGTCCGACCACATCGTCATCTGGCGCTGGCTGTGGTGCAGCGCGTGCAGTTGCCACCACCAGCCGAAGCGGTGCTGGGCCCAGTGCAGGCCGTAGTCGACGAGGTCGAACAGCAGCAGGTAGAGCAGGAAGCTGACGATGGCCAGGTCGCTGACGCCGGGCCACCAGCTGTCGATGGCCAGTGCCGGCCAGCCCAGCATGCGCAGCTCACCGGCGAAGTCGCTCCACAGCGGGTCCAGGCTGAAGAACATCAGCACCCGGAACAGCCCCAGCCGGTGGATCAGCGTGTAGACGATGTCGACGCGCACGGCGGCGCGGTCGGTCACCGCCTCGGCCGGCCGCCAGCGCTCGAGCGCGCGAAACAGTGTCAGCATGATGGCAATCTGCGCCAGCCCGACCAGCAGCCAGCCGGTGGCGCGGTAGCCGTCCTCGAGCAGGTTGCCCAGGCCGGCGGCAAACATCAGCGGCTGCACGGCGGCTTCGTAGAGCGCTTGCTGTGCGTCGCCGAAAGCGCTTGCCAGGGTGTCGATGACGGACATGGTCAGCGCAGCGTCGTCGCCGCCAGCCTCAGCTGCGGATGATCGCGCAAGGTGGCAAAACACAGGCCGCGCGCTTTCAGGCCGACGATCAGCGGCTCCAGCACCGCCGGCGCCCAGGCGTCGCGGCGCGACCAGATGCCCAGATGGGCGAGCAAGATGTCACCGGCGCGCACCTCGCGCAGCGCCTTGGCCAGCAGTTGCTCGTTCGGGAAACGATCGCTGGGCAACTCGTCGCCGAGAAAACCCGCCGCCGACCAGCCGACATGGCTCCAGCCGCACTGGCGCGCCGCGGCCAGCAGCGCCGGCGAGGTCTTGCCGCCCGGAGCGCGAAACAGCGAGGCCATGCGCTGGCCCGTCATGGCCTCGAAACGCCGCGCCGGCTTGTCGAGCTCGGCGCAGTAAGCCGCCGCATCCAGCGTGCGCACGCGCCCGGCCTGCGGCCCGGCGGTCGGCTTGAGCCGCAAGCCGGCCTCGGTGTCGGCCTGCCAGATGTCGTGATCCCAGGTGTGCGAGCCGAAGGCATGGCCCTCGGCGGCGCGCGCGCGCCACCACGGCACCCATTCGTCGTCGAGACTGGCGCCACCGCTCTGGGTGCGCTCGTTGGCGAGGAAAAAAGTCACCTTGACGCCGTGGCGCTGCAACACCTCGGCCACCAGCGGCGCCACCGCCATGTGGCCGGTGTCGAAGCTCAGGTAGACCGGCTTGTCGCAGGCGGCCGCGGCCGCGCCGCCGGCGGCCACCAGCGCGGCCAGCAGCAGGGCTTTAGCGAGGCGCATGGTCCAGCGTCCAGACGCCGTGCGGCGAACGTCCCACAGTCACCTGGTGGGTCACCGTGCGGGTCTGGGTGTCGATGAAGGTCAGCTTGCGTGCCCAGCGCGACGTCACCAGCAGCGTGCGGCCGTCGGCCAGCAATTCCATGCAATCGGGGCCGCCCGGCGCCGGGTACTGGGCGACGACGGCCAGCGTCTGCATGTCGAACAAGCTGATGGTGTTGGCGACGCGGTTGCTGATGAAGACATGACGCTTGTCGCCACGGCTGCGGAAGGCGTGCGCACCCTCACCCGTGATGACACGCTTGATCAGCGCCGGCTGCGCGCCGCTGACGTCCCAGGCCTCGATCTGGTGTTCGCCGGTCAGCGCCACCAGCAAAGTGCGGTCGTCGGCGCTCAGGTGCAGGTCGGCCGGCAGCTTGCCGACCTTGATCTTCCAGCGCGGCGCCTGCGTCGCCAGGTCGACGGCCAGCAACTCGTCGCTGTCTTGCATCGACACGTAGACGACGCTGCTGCGGCTGTCGATGGCCAGGTGGCTGGGCGTGCGCGGCGCCTCGATGCGCTTGACCAGCTTCAGCGGCTGCTCGGCGCTTTGCGGCTGCCAGCTGTAGATGTCGACATGGTTGAGGCGGTTCGCCGCGGTGACGAACCACTTCATGTCGGGCGAAAAGCGCAGGTGATAGGGGTCGACGATGTTGCGCAGCGTGCGCTGGATCTCGCCGCTGACCGGGTCGATGAAGGTCAGCGAATTGCTGGCCGCGTTGGCGACGATCAGGCTCTTCTCGTCGGGCGTCAGGTACAGGTGGTGCGGCTCCTTGCCGACGGCGATGCGCCGCACTTCAACCCGGCGCACCGGGTCGACCACGCTGACATTGGCGTCGAGCGAGTTGAGAACAAAAATCGGCCGCGTGCCGTCGGCACGCGCCGCGCCAGCGCCCAGGCCGCCCAGCCCCGCCAGCGTGGCCAGCACCGCAGCGCCCAGGCGTCGCCGCTGCGGCAGTTGTGGTGAAGTCGTCATGATCCTGCCTTGCTCACTCATCGTCGCCCCCGATCAAACCGCCGAGCAAGCCGCCGGCCGCCATGCCGGGCAGGATCGAACCTTCTTCGCGCGAGCCGCCGCGCTGCGGCGCCGCCGCGAACACGCGTGAAGCCAGGCGCGAGAACGGCAGGCTTTGCAGCCAGATCGTGCCCGGCCCGGTCATCTTGGCGAAGAACAGCCCCTCGCCGCCGAACAGCGCGGTCTTGATCTTGCCCACGTACTGGATCTCGAAGCTGACGCTGGGCGTGTAGGCAACGATGCAGCCGGTGTCGACCATCAGCGTCTGCCCGGCTGCCAGTTCACGCTTCAACACCGTGCCACCGGCGTGGACGAAGGCCAGGCCGCTGCCTTCGAGCTTTTGCATGATGAAGCCTTCGCCGCCGAAGAAGCCCACCGACAGCTTGCGCTGGAACTCGATGCCCAGCGAGACCCCGCGCGCCGCGCACAAGAAGGCGTCCTTCTGGCAGATCAGCGTGCCGCCCAGCTTCGACAAGTCCATCGGCAGGATCTTGCCTGGGTAAGGGGCGGCAAACGCCACCCGCTGCTTGGCGTGGCTCTGGTTGGTGTAGACGGTGGTGAACAGCGACTCGCCGGTCACCAGCCGCTTGCCGGCGCCGAGCAGCTTGCCGAACAAGCCGCCGGAGACGTTCTGGCGGCCATCGCCGAACACCGTGTCCATGGCGATGCCGGCATCCATGAACATCAGGCTGCCGGCTTCGCCGACCGCCGCCTCGCCGGGGTCGAGTTCGACCTCGACGAACTGCATTTCCGCGCCCTTGATCTCGTAATCCACCACGTCCATCGACATCGCCTCGTTCTTGCCTGTGCAACCGGCTGTGATGGTATCGAACTGGCGCCGCCCGCCGGCGCCGGGGCGGCATCGATAATCGCCGCAGCCGCCCGCCTGCCCGTGATGCCCGACCAGCCCCCCGCCCCCGCCACCAGCGACGCCGCACCGCGGCCGGGCGACAGCTTCGTGCAGTCGTTCGCGCGCGGGCTGTCGGTGATCCGCTCGTTCAGCGCCAGCGCGCCCAGGCAGACATTGACCCAGGTCGCGCAGCGCGCCGGCCTGACGCGCGCCGGCGCCCGCCGCATCTTGCTGACGCTGGCGCAGCTGGGCTATGTCGAAAGCCAGGGCCGGCTGTTCCAGCTCACGCCGCGCATCCTCGACCTCGGCTTTGCCTACCTGTCGTCGCTGCCACTGTGGGACCTGGCCGAACCGGTGATGGAAACGCTGGCCGCCGAGGCCCGCGAATCGTGCTCGGCCGCCGTGCTCGACGGCCCCGACATCGTCTACGTGATGCGCGTGCACACGCACAAGATCATGAGCATCAACCTGGGCATCGGCAGCCGGCTGCCGGCCTGGTGCACGTCGATGGGCCGGGTGCTGCTGGCGGCGCTGGACGACGCCGAGTTGCAGCGCCGGCTGGCGCTGGCGCCGCGCAACGCCCGCACCGCACGCACGCTGACCGCCGAGGCCGAGCTGCTGGCCGCCATCACCGCGGTGCGCCAGCAAGGCTGGTGCCTGGTCGACCAGGAACTCGAAGAAGGCCTGGTCTCACTGGCCGCGCCCATTCTCGACCGCGGCGGCCGCACCATCGCCGCGCTGAACATCAGCGGCCAGGCCAACCGCACGCCCGCGCCACTGCTGATCGAGCGCCACCTGCCGCTGCTGCGCAGCGCGGCGCAGCAGATCTCGCAGCTGCTGCAGATGAAGGCATGAGAGGTTGAGTGGCAATCCCATGTGCCCGCGTAAGCCCCCAGAACAGCCCCAATCAAGGCGCAAAGCGCAGCCGGGGTTGGGCCAGGGCCAGAGGCCCTGGCCTTCGCCAGGCACAAACAGTCCGCGTGGACTGTTTGTGTCCGGGCTCAGCCTTGCTCAGGGCCCTGGGACACCCCGGCGCGGGCGCCTGGGATTGCCTCTCAACCTCTAACCCGATGCTGGCTTCGGTGCTTGCCCTGTGCGCCGGCGCTTCGCTGGGCGCGCTGCTGCGCTGGGGTCTGGGCCTGTGGCTCAACGCCTGCTTTCCAGCCGTGCCGCCCGGAACGCTGGCGGCCAACCTGATCGGCGGCTACCTGATCGGGGTGGCGATGGGCATCGTCACCCACCACCCTGCGCTGCCGCCGGAATGGCGGCTGTTCGTCATCACCGGTTTCCTCGGCGGCCTGACGACGTTTTCCACCTTCTCGGCCGAGATCATGTTGCTGCTGCAGCAAGGCCGGCTGCTGTGGGCCGGCGGCGCCATCGCCGCCCATGTCGGCGGCTCGCTGCTGATGACGCTGGCCGGGCTGGCCAGCGTCGAGGCGTGGCGGCGGCTGGGTTGACCCGCAGCGCCACCCGTCAATTCGCCTGCTGGCTGGCGTACAGGTACCACTGAAAGCCGACGAACAGGCCGCGCACCTGGTCAGGCCGGCCGAGCTCGGCAAAAGCATCGTTCAGCGCCCGGTACTTCAGCTGAAGAAGTGGAGCCAGCTTCTCCGGGTCCAGTTCGCCAACGCCCTGCTTCACATACTGCGCCAGCACGAAGTCGACGAAGGCCTGCTGCTTGTCCGTGACGGTGGCCGCTGTCGCCGCATGGGCCGCAGCCGCGCGCCCAGCGCGCGTCACCGGCTCGGCCGCGAAAGCCACGTAGGCCAGCACATCGAACAAGTCGCTGTTCTCGGCTTCGATGACGCTTTGCATCGCGGCCAGCGGTTCGCTGCCGAACCCCTTGTCGGCCAGCCCGGCCAGCAAGGCCTTGCGGGTGTCGGGTGCGCTCCAGATGCGCCGCAACTCGTCTTCGTCCTTGAAGAACTCGGGCAGCGCACCGTAGAGCACTTCCAGGAACTGAGCGGCCGACATCGGCCTGCCATCAGCGCTCCAGAACGTCGTCGCCGTCAAGTGCTGGAGCTTGCGTTCCTTGCCGTCGGCCAGCTTGATCTTGATCTTCACTGGCGGCGGGTCAACGAACGGCGGCGGCGTGGGCTCGCCAGCCGACATATCGGTCGCGTCGATCCCGTTGCGTGGTGGCCGTGGATCAGACTCTTCCGTCGCCAGCGGCTCACCGTCTCACTCCGGGTCGCTGACATGGTGGTGCGCCTTGACGAAATCGTAGATCGTGAAGTGGTCCTTGCCGTCGTACAGGCGCGTGCCGCGGCCGATGATCTGCTTGAACTCGATCATCGACGCCACAGGACGCATCAACACGATGTTGCGCACGTTGCGCGCATCGACGCCGGTGGAAAGCTTTTGCGACGTCGTCAGCACCGTCGGGATGGTCTTCTCGTTGTCCTGGAAGTCGCGCAGATGCTGGTCTCCCAACTCGCCGTCGTTGGCCGTCACGCGCACGCAGTAGAGCGGGTCGCGGCCATGGGCGTCCAGGGTCTTGAGCTGGTTTATCAGGTCGCGCACCGCCAGCGCGTGTGCCTGGGTGGCGCAGAACACCAGGGTCTTCTCGCGCTGGTCGATCATCTCCATCATCAGCCTGACCCGGTAGGCCTCGCGCTCCTTGATCTCGATGATGCGGTTGAAGTCCTTCTCTTCGTAGCCCCTGCCGGCCTCGATGTCGCCCTGCACCACCAGGTCGTCAGGCGTGTAGACGTAGTCGTCCAGCGTGGTGGCGATCTGCCTGACCTTGAACGGCGTCAGAAAGCCGTCGTTGATGCCTTCCTTGATCGAACTTCAATCGGCCGTCGCGGACGTGCCGGGCAAGCAAGTAGGGCAGCCCCTCCGCGACGTAGATGTCCCGAGTCGCCCCAACGAAACCGTTGGTCAGCCTATCCACGATATCTGCCAGACGTCGCCGGCCGAATTCCTCACGGCTGCCAGGATCATGCGTGTTGCCCACCTACGCCACCAAGCCTCGAATCGTCGCCAGCACATCCGCGCTCTCAGCATCGAGCGCCGCGATCTCGTCGACGATGTCCTGGGGCGTTCGCAGCGTCACCTCGTCGCCATCGTTCTGGTTCTTGACCGACAGGTCAAAGGTGGCGCCGTCGATGCCCGCCACATCCACCGACCAGCTCTTCGACGAGTCCGCGAAGGTCTTCTGCCGCTCAACGAAGTCGACTAGTGTGGTGTTGCACGCTGTGAGGCACTTAAGAAAACCGATGGATTTGGTCCTGTGGCTAGGCGCAAACCGGAGCG
>JAUYAJ010000290.1 GCA_030693565.1 Rubrivivax sp. | reverse complement strand
CAGCTTCGTGCGCCCGACGCTGGAGTTGTGGCTGAACCAGCACGTCGAGTACGGCAAGAAGCTGGCGGAGCTCGCCATCAAGGCGGCGCAGACGCGCCAGCGCGCCGGCCAGAAGGTCGAGAAACGCAAGGGCTCCGGCGTGGCCGTGCTGCCGGGCAAGCTGACCGACTGCGAAAGCCGCGACCTTGGCTTCAACGAAGTCTTTCTGGTCGAAGGCGACAGCGCCGGCGGCAGCGCCAAGATGGGGCGCAACAAGGAAACCCAGGCCGTGCTGCCGCTGCGCGGCAAGGTGCTCAACGCCTGGGAGGTCGAGCGCGACCGCCTGTTCGCCAACAACGAGATCCACGACATCGCCGTGGCCATCGGCGTCGACCCCCATGGCGCGGCGGACACGGTGGACTTCAGCGGCCTGCGCTACGGCAAGGTCTGCATCCTCAGCGACGCCGATGTCGACGGCTCGCACATCCAGGTGTTGCTGCTGACGCTGTTCTTCCGCCATTTCCCGCAGCTGGTGCAGCGCGGCCATGTCTATGTGGCCAAGCCGCCGCTGTACCGCGTCGACGCGCCGGCACGCGGCAAGAAACCGGCGGCCAAGATCTACGCCCTGGACGACGGCGAGCTCGAAGCCGCACTGGACAAGCTGCGCAAGGAAGGCGCCCGCGACGGCAGCTGGGCCATCAGCCGTTTCAAAGGCCTGGGCGAGATGAACGCCGAGCAGCTCTGGGACACGACGCTCAACCCCGACACCCGGCGCCTGCTGCCGCTGAGCTTCGACGCCCTGGGTTTCGACGCCACCACCGCCGCGCTGACCAAGCTGATGGGCAAGGGCGAAGCGGCGGCGCGCCGCGAACTGATGGAACTGCATGGTGATGCAGTCGAAGTCGATGTCTGAGCTCGACAGCAGCGCCCTGGCCGCCGGCGTGCGCCTGCGCCCGACCATGTTGTCGGACCTCGAATTCGTCACCTCGGTCGAGCACGACGCCCGCAACCTGCCCTTCATCACGCCCTGGGAGCGCACCCAGCACGAAGGCGCGCTGCGCATCCCCGACTTTCGCCACTTCATCGTCGAAGCCGGCGCCGATGGCGAGCGCTCGGGCTTCATCATCGTCCAGGGCTGCCGCAACCAACACCGCAGCGTCGAGCTCAAGCGCATCGTG
This sequence comes from Rubrivivax sp., assembly GCA_030693565.1. Lineage (GTDB taxonomy): Bacteria > Pseudomonadota > Gammaproteobacteria > Burkholderiales > Burkholderiaceae_C > Rubrivivax. The sequence goes on along the minus strand of JAUYAJ010000290.1, from coordinate 2,338 downwards.
CTGCAGGACAAGCGCCGCGGCATCGGCCGCACCTGCGTGCGCCTGCTCAAGCGCATGGCGTTCCGCGACCTCGGCGCGCACCGCTTCTGGCTCGACGTCAAAGGCCTGAACCTGCCGGCGCAGACGCTTTACCGAAGCGAAGGCTTTATCGAGGAAGGCCGGCTGCGCGAAAGCGTGCGCGTCACGCTGCCGGGCTGGGGCGGCGACGACGGCGACGGCGCCGCGGGCTACGACTCGCTGATCGTCATGAGCCTGCTCGACCGCGAATACCAGGCCCGGGTCGCGCTCGGGCTGGAGCTGGCAGCATGAGGCGGCTGGCTGCGGCGCTGGCCTTGCTGGCTTGCGGCGGCGCCAGCCAGGCCGCCAAGTCCGGGCTCTGGGTCTTCGTCGATGGCCATGGCGCGGCGCACTTTTCATCACAACCGCTGGACTCGCGCTACCAACTGCTGCTGGGCGACGCTGGCGCCAACCGCCGCGCCTCGGCCCGGGTGCCGGGCAAGTCCGACGGCACCCAGGGCTTGATCACGTGGCTGGACATCGCCCCCGAGGTGATGTCGGTCATGCCCTGGCTGCGCGAAGCGGCGCGCCTGCACGGCGTCGACGCCGAACTGCTGAAGGCGGTGATTGCCGTCGAATCGGGCTTCAACGCGCTGGCGGTGTCGCCGCGCGGTGCGCTCGGGCTGATGCAGATCACCCCGGCCACCGGCGAGCGCTATGCCACCGCTGCCGAACGCTCGCGGCCGGTCGAGCAGCGGCTGCTCGACGCCCGCATCAACATCCACACCGGCGCGCGCATGCTGGCCGACTTGACGCGGCGCTACAGCCGCATCGACGTCGTGCTGGCGGCCTGGAACGCCGGCGAAGGCTCGGTCCAGCGCCATGGCGGGGGCATGCCGCCGTTCGAGGAAACCCAGGCCCATGTGCACCTGGTGATGGAGCTTTACTGGGCTTTGCTGCAGCGCAGCCAGGGCCCGCTGGCTTCCGAGCTCGGACGTCGGTAGCAGGCTGCCGGCGACCAAGAACCGACAACCTCCTAGCCGACCAGCGGCGGCGCCAGCAGCTGGCGCAGCGCCAGCCCGTAGCCGTTGACGCCGCAGCCGATGATGACGCTGCGCGCGATGCCCGACAGGTAGCTGTGGTGGCGGAATTCTTCGCGCGCATGGACGTTGCTGACATGCACTTCGATGAAGGGGATCGCCACCCCGGCCAGCGCGTCGCGCAGCGCCACGCTGGTGTGGGTCAGGCCGCCAGGGTTGATGACGATGGCGTCGACGACACCGCGCGCGGCCTGGATGCGGTCGATCAGCGCGCCTTCGTGGTTGCTCTGGAAACACTCGAGGCTGGCGCCCAGCTCGGTGGCCAGCGCCTGCAGCGCCGCCTCCACCTGGGCCAGCGTGGTGGCGCCATAAGTCTGCGGCTCGCGGGTGCCAAGCAGGTTGAGGTTGGGGCCGTTGAGGACGAGGATCTTCATGGGGAGTTCGGGAGTGGGCTGCCCCGCCATTGTGCGAGATGCACGGCGTCACGATGAACGCCACCATGAAAAACGCCGGGCCATCGGCCCGGCGTTCGTGGTGAATCTGCCCGGGATCAGGCCGGCGTGCGCAGCCGGAAGAACGCCACCGACTCCGACAGCCGGTGCGCCTGCTCTTTGATCGACTCGGCCGCAGCCGCGCCTTGCTCCACCAATGCGGAGTTCTGCTGCGTCATCTGGTCGAGCTGGGTCACGGCGCTGTTGATCTGGCCCAGGCCTTCGCTTTGCTCCGACGAAGTCGCGGTGATCTCGGCGATGACCTGGCTGACGCGGTGCACGCTGGCGACGATCTCGCTCATCGTGCGGCCGGCGTCGCCGACCAGCTTGCTGCCGGCGTCGACACGTTCGACGCTGCTGCCGATCAGGCCCTTGATTTCCTTGGCGGCAGCCGCGCTGCGCTGCGCCAGGCTGCGCACTTCGCTGGCGACGACGGCGAAGCCGCGGCCCTGTTCGCCGGCACGCGCAGCTTCCACCGCGGCGTTCAGTGCCAGGATGTTGGTCTGGAATGCAATGCCGTCGATGGTGCCGATGATGTCGGCGATCTTGCGGCTGGACTGGTTGATCTCGGCCATCGTCGTGACGACCTGCGAGACGACCTGGCCGCCGCGCTGCGCCACCGATGCTGCCGAGGTGGCGAGCTGGTTCGCGCTGTGCGCCGAGTCGGCGCTCTGGCGCACGGTGCTGGTCAGTTGCTCCATCGAGCTGGCGGTTTGCTGCAGGCTGCTTGCGGTCTGTTCGGTGCGCGTGGACAAGTCCTGGTTGCCGCTGGCGACCTCGGAACTGGCGGTGTGGATGCTGTCGACCGAC
>JAUYAJ010000281.1 GCA_030693565.1 Rubrivivax sp. | reverse complement strand
ATGCAGCCGACGTTGGTGCAGGTGCCGCCGGGCGCGGGGCCGCCTTTGGCGTTTTGCCATTCGTCGATGCAGGCGGTGTTCAGGCCGAGCTGGGCGGCGCGGATGGCGGCGATGTAGCCGCCGGGGCCGGCGCCGATGACGATGACGTCGAAGTTCTTGGACATGTTCGGTTCAGTCAGGTGTCGGATTCACTCGCTCGGGACGAAGATCCAGAGCAGCAGGTAGACCAGCAGGCCGGTGCCGCCAAACATCAGCAGCAACAGGAACAGCAGGCGCCAGATCCAGCTCTCAAGGCCGGAGACCAGCGCCAGACCACCGCAGACGCCGCCGATCCAGCGGTCGCTGCGGCTGCGGCGCAGCAAGTTGGCAGCGACCATCACCGGCGCGCCCGCCGCTGGGCTGGCCAGGCCGGCCAGCACCTGGGCCTTGGCGCGCTCGAATTCAGCCTCGGTCAGAACACCGCGGCTGCGCAGTTCGTCGAGTCGGCTCAGTTCGTCGGCCAGTCCCATGGTGGCTTCCTTGTGCAGGTCAGATGTCGAACAGCAGGCGCGCCGGATCTTCCAGCGCTTCTTTCATCGCCACCAGGCCGAGCACGGCCTCGCGGCCGTCGATGATGCGGTGGTCGTAGCTCATCGCCAGGTAGTTGATCGGGCGCACGACGACCTGACCGTTCTCGACCACGGCGCGGTCCTTGGTCGCGTGCACGCCCAGGATGGCGCTCTGCGGCGGGTTGATGATGGGCGTGCTCAGCATCGAGCCGAAGACGCCGCCGTTGCTGATCGAGAAAGTGCCGCCCGACAAGTCGTCCATCGACAGCTTGCCGTCGCGCGCCTTGGCGCCGTACTCGGCGATCTTTTTCTCGATGTCGGCAAAGCTCATCTGGTCGGCGTTGCGCAAGATGGGCACGACCAAGCCGCGCGGCGAACCGACGGCGATGCCGATGTCGAAGTAGCCGTGGTAGACGATGTCGTTGCCGTCAACGCTGGCGTTGAGCACCGGGTACTTCTTCAGCGCCGCCACCGCGGCCTTGACGAAGAAGCTCATGAAGCCGATCTTGACGCCGTGCTCCTTCTCGAACTTCTCCTGGAAGCGCTTGCGCATTTCCATCACCGGCGCCATGTTCACTTCGTTGAACGTGGTCAGGATGGCGTTGCTGGACTGCGACTGCAGCAGCCGCTCGGCCACCCGGGCGCGCAGGCGCGACATCGGCACGCGCTGCTCGGGGCGCTCGCCCAGCGACGCGCCGGCCGGTGCGGCCACCGCGGCCAGCGGCTTGGGCTTGACGATCACTGCCGGCGCGGCCGGCTTCGGTGCGGCCAGCGCCGTCTGCACGTCGCCTTTGGTCACGCGGCCGTCTTTGCCGGAACCGGGGACGTCCTTGGCTTGCATCTTGTTCTCGGCCAGCAGCTTGGCCGCTGCCGGCATCGCCACATCGCCTTTGGCGCCTGCTGCCGGGGTTGCCGATGCTGCGGGCGCGGCCGGGGCCGGAGCGGGCGCCGGCCGCACCTCGATCGGGCTGACCTCGGCCATGCGCTCGGTGTCGATGCGCGCGATGACCTCTT
>JAUYAJ010000261.1 GCA_030693565.1 Rubrivivax sp. | reverse complement strand
CAGGGCCTGGGCCACCTCCTCGGCCAGCATGGTCTTGCCGGTGCCGGGCTCGCCTTTGACGAGCAGCGGCCGCTTGAGCGTGGCAGCGGCGTTGACGGCCAGCATCAGGTCTTGCGTGGCAACGTAGTTGTCCGAACCCTGGAATTTCATGTGGCGTGCGCTGGTCGGGGAAGGGCGGGCCAGTATAAGGCGGCCCCTATAATCGACGGCTGTTCGCGGTGGCCAGGTCTGGCCCGGCCTCCGCATTCGACCGACCGTTTCACTCACTGCACTGCGCACGACGATGATCAAAGCCATCACCCTGTTGTTTGCCCTTCTGGGCCTTGCCACCGCTGCCCAGGCGCAGGACGTCAAGGCTGGCCAGGCCAAGGCCTTCCAGTGCATCGGCTGCCACGGCATCGTCGGCTACCAGGCCAGCTTCCCCGAAATTCACAAGGTGCCGATGATCTCGGGCCAGAACGCCAAGTACATCGCTGCTTCGCTGACCGCCTACCGCAAGGGCGAGCGCAAGCACCCGTCGATGCGCGCCATCGCCGGCTCGATGAGCGACCAGGACATCGCCGACATCGCCGCCTTCTACGAAGGCCAGGGCCAGGGCGCGATGAAGCCGGTGGCCGACGCCGGCGCCGTGGCGCCGACACCGGCGGTGGCGGCGCTGCTGGCCAAGGGCGCTTGCGTGTCCTGCCATGGCGCGAACTTCAACAAGCCGATCGACGCCAGCTACCCGAAGGTGGCCGGCCAGCACCGCGACTACCTGTACGTGGCGCTGACCGCCTACGCCACCGAAGGCAACCCCCAGGTCGGTCGCGGCAACGCCATCATGGCGGCCCAGGTCAAGCAGTTCAAGCGCTCCGAATTGAAGGCGCTGGCCGACTACATGGGCTCGTTGCCTGGCGACCTGCAAGTCGTGCCGCAATCGCGCTTGCGCTGAGCTGACGCGCTGCGCTCCCCCGCGAAGCCGCTGCCTGTGCAGCGGCTTCGTCGTTTCTGGCGCCGACTCAAGTACAGGGCCGCAGCGGCCGATAAGCCGGGGACGCCCCCGATCCGGCCCTTGTCCCGCCAACGAGTCCAGACGCGATGCTTAAACAGATAGACGTGGTCCAGCTGCGGATGGGAATGCACCTTCATGCGCTGGACGGCTTGTGGGTCGACCACCCGTTCTGGAAGTCGCGTTTCGTCATTCAGGACCCGGCCGACCTGAGCAAGCTGCGCGCCTGCGGCATCCGGACATGCTGGATCGACACGTCGCTGGGGCTTGATCTGCCCGAGCCGGGCATCACGGTGCGGCCAGCCGCAGCTTGTGCGACTTCTGCGACTTCTGCGGCGTCCGTGGCTTCTGCGGCGCCTGTCGCGCCAGCGCTGCCCGCAGCGGCGCCGCCCGCGTCACACGGGCCAGCCGCGCCGGTCAGCCGCGACCTCGCTGGCGAGCTCAAGGAGGCTGCTGCGGTCTGCAACAAGGGTCGCCAGGCGGTGATCTCGATGTTCAACGAAGCGCGCATGGGGCGGGCGATCGACACCGAAAGCTGCCTGCCACTGGTCGAGGACATCACCGCGTCGGTGATGCGCAACCCTGGCGCTTTGGTCAGCCTGGCGCGGCTGAAGACCCAGGACGACTACACCGACATGCATTCGGTGGCGGTGTGCGCCCTGATGGTGGCGCTGGCACGGCAACTGGGGCACGGCGCCGACCAGTGCCGCGCCGCCGGGCTGGCCGGGCTCATGCACGACCTGGGCAAGGTGATGATGCCGGTCGAGATCCTGAACAAGCCTGGCAAGCTGACCGAGCAAGAGTTCGCCATCATGCGCAGCCACCCCGTGCGCGGCCACGAACTGCTGGCCGAGGCCAAGGGCTCGAGCCCCGAGTTGCTCGACGTCTGTCTGCACCACCATGAGCGCGTGGACGGCACCGGCTACCCGGACCGCTTGGCCGGCGACGACATCTCGCTGGTCGCCCGCATGGGCGCGGTCTGCGACGTCTACGACGCCATCACATCGAACCGGCCCTACAAGGCCGGTTGGGACCCGGCGGAGTCGATCGCCCGCATGGCGAGCTGGGCCGGACATTTCGACAAGCCGGTGTTCGCCGCCTTCGTGCAAAGCCTGGGCATCTACCCGATCGGCTCGCTGGTGCGGCTGGCGTCGGACAAGCTGGCGGTGGTGGTCGAGCAAAACCCGCAGGCGCTGGTGGCGCCGGTGGTCAAGGTGTTCTTCTCGATCAGCCGGCAGTTGCATGTGCAGCCCCAGCGTGTCGACCTGTCCAGGCCTGGCTGCAGCGATCGCATCGTCGGCCGCGAATCGGCGAGCCAGTGGGGCTTCACCCAGACCGACGAGCTGTGGGCCGGCTCGGACCTCGTGCCCGGCGTGCGGCATTGACGCCGGCAGGCAGCGCTTGACCTTGCCACGATGGCAAGGTCGACACTGGCACTGTGTCAATGACCCGGAGCCACCGATGATCGAACTGAAGCTGCCCACGATGACTTGTGGCCACTGCGTGCGCGCCGTCACCGCGGCCGTGCAGCGCGTCGACGCGAGCGCGACCTTGCAGATCGACCTGCCCAGCCAGCAGGTGCGCATCGAGTCCACGCAACCCGCGGCCGCGTTCACAGCGGCGCTGGCCGAAGAGGGCTACGCGGCAGCTTGAGGCGCCGCCGCCCGCCGCCGCCTTCTGCGCGTGACAGGGGCGCGCAGTGGCCAAATTTCCAGCGCATGCACTGGAATCTCCAAAAGCCTGTGCTAGAATTTTGGGCTGCACTGGAGTGGTAGTTCAGTTGGTTAGAATACCGGCCTGTCACGCCGGGGGTCGCGGGTTCGAGTCCCGTCCACTCCGCCATAGATTGAGCAAATACGGGCCTTCTGGGCCCGTATTTGTTGGTCACCCATCCAAAAGCCCATCCATCGGGGTTGCGACAGGATGAGCCCGGGTGAGACCAGCGCGCCGACTGTCTCAGTCTCAAGCCGGCTCAGGCGCGCCGGCCGTCTCAGGGTCTAAGCCGCATGGTTACTCTTGAGTTCAATCACCTGTTCCCCCCCGCACTTCCACAAGGGCAAGGCTGCGGACGACGAGGTGTGGCAACGATGGAGCGGGGCGCGCACTGCTGAGCTATGGCAGGCCATCGCGTTGTTGTGCGCCGTGGACGCGGACTCGCTCACCCTCAAAAAAGGCCCGGTCGGTCAACTACATCATCTGGCGCCTTGAGCTGGCTGTAGCAGAGCTGAACCACGGGCTCCTCGATCCGCTGATCCGCTTCCCGGAAGAGCCGAGGCGCTCCATCGTCCGCTTCGACTACGTGCGCCGTTGGGCTCAGATCAACATGATCGGCATACCGGAGCGATACCCGGTCGGCGGCGAACCAATTGACTTGCGTCTTCTCGATGGCCCAGCAGCAACACTGACCTTGCCCCCGGAAAACGCACCCCTTGCTGAGTGTTTCAATGCAAGCAAGGAGTACGGACATGACGAAGACAGTGCGGGCGCGCTACACGCTGGAGTTCAAGCAGGAAGCGGTGCGGCTTGTGACCGGCTGGCAGAGCATTGCGGCGGCGGCCAGATCGCTGGGCGTGGTGGCGCAGACGCTGTTCAACTGCTGATGAGCCGCGTCATCGTCCCGGCCCAGCGGCGCGCAGCTCAGAGGCGAGCTGACGATGAAGCGCGTGTCGCCGACCCCGGCTGGCGCTTGGCTGAGGCACTGACCCTCGGCAACGATGCCGGGCGCCTCAGCTTGGCTAATGCGGTGCAAGCCAAGCGCGTGACGGAGCTTACCGAGGCCCTGCGCGGCGTTGTGGTCATCGGCGGCAGCAGGACCCTTGCACGAGAGCCGTCTGAAGACCCGATTGACGCGGGCTAAAGGCCATCCGTGCTGCAGCCAAGGCCGTCGAGGGTGGACACCCCGCTGTCGGAGCGGGCGCGCTCGCTGGATGTGACCGTGCAAGCGCACGGGCTGGCGGCCTACGACGCGCTGCGCCCGAGCGCCGAGCCGGCGGGCGAACCCACCACACCGTCCACCCACTCCGAGGAAGAATCATGACCGCTCTTGCAAGAACGCCTACCGTATCTGCGCCTGCCGATCTGCCCCAGTTCAAGGACCGCGCCCTGGCGCTGCGCCTGATGGGCCTGCTGGCGCACTGGGACGCCGTGCAGAGCGACCCGGCACGCATCGCCTGGACGGGCGAGTTGCTCGGCTGGGAGGAGACCGAGCGTGCCCAGCGCAGCCTGAAGATGCGGCTGGCATCCGGCTCGACGCCATCTTCGACCAGTGAACACGGCCAGCAAGGGCGCGAGCAGCGCGGTGACGCTCAGGTGCAGGGCCTGCGTCATCCGCAGCCCGCCGATGAGCACGAAGTGCGCCGGCCCAGTGCGCAGGGTGTCCGGCGGCGGTGCGCTGCAGTACGCCAGCGCTGCCAGCACCAGTCAGCCGAGCGCGCGCGGCAGCGAACCCGACGGCCCGGTCATGCCTCGCGCGCCGTGGAGACAAGTACATCGCTGCCGCCTTCGGCGAGTACATGCTTGCTGACGCTGCCCAGGAGCAGGTCCTCAGTGGCCGACTGGCCATGCTTGCCGAGCACGACAAGATCGCAGTCCTTCTCCTGCTCGTGTTCGATGATGCGTTGCGAAGCATCGCCCTCGACGATGCACGGCTCCCAGTCGCCCGGCTTCAGGCCGCTGGCAGCAGCCAGCGCATGCATGCGCTGAGTGGCATCGACACGGGCGCGCTGCCGGTAGAGCTCAATGGTCGCGGCGTCCACGCCCGCGAAGTTAAGCTTCTCCTCGAAAGGTACCTGGTAGGCATTGAACAGCAACAGCCGCGCGTGCGGGGCCACACGCCGTGCTGTAGTGACGGCCCGTGCCGACCAGGCCGAGAAGTCCAGGGCCACCAGGGCTCGACGGTAGGGCCCGTGCGGCGTCTGCCGCACCACCAGCACGGGCCGCGTCGTGCGACGCAGCAGCCTCTCGGACGTGCTGCCCAGAACCAGGCGGCGCATGAAGCCGGCGCCGCGCGCGCCCAGGACCACCAGAGCGGCGTCCAGCGCCTGCGCTTCGCGGTCGATCTCGTCGAGAGCGGCGCCACTGGCATGCACCGGGCGGACGGTGACATGCCGGCTCGCCTGGAGCTCGGCAGCCAGTTGTTCGAGTTGCCGGCGCGCATCGTCCTGAAGATGCTGCTCCAACGCGTGGCCGGTGCCCAGCCATTGGCGCAACTCCTGTAGCGCGCCACCCGGCAGAACGTGCAGCAAGCTGAGCGCGGCGCCGGTCTCGCGCGCCAGGCGTGCAGCACGATCGGCGGCATGGCGGGCGGGCGCCGAGAAGTCGGTGGCGGCGAGGATCGGGCCCGCTGGGGTCGTCGGCGTCATGGTCGGGTCTCCAGTTCACGGATGTCTTGCGCCAGCCGCGCCGCCGCGTGGTCGGCCGCATCGTCGAAGGGATTGAAAATCTGGTCGACACCTGCCTCGGCCAGCGCACGTCCGTGGGCGGCATCACGCACCGCGCCGACCACCCGGCCACGATAGTGCGCCGCCTCCAGCGCATGCAGCAACGCGCGGTTGGACTCCCACTGTGGAAAGGTCGTGACCACCCAGCCCACCTGTCGCAGCGGCAGCGACTCGAGAAAGTCCGGGTCCTCGCCGTCGCCAAACAGGACGGGCAGGCCCCGGCGCTGCAGTTCACGCACCGCCTCAGGGTCGAAGTCGACGCCGACGGCCTCGACGCCGTCGGCACGCAGTTGCTCGAACAGGCGGCTGCCGTAGCGGCCGAGGCCGAACACGATGACCTGCGCCGATCGCATGCCTGCGCCCTGCGATTCGGCCGCCACTTCGCGGAACGGGTGGTCGCGCTCGAAGATCCGCAACCACGGCGCGAGCCGCTCGTACAGCGGCTGGGCGTACAGGATCATGTAGGTGGACGCCGTGATCGTCACCAGGCCCACCAGCGTGGTCAGGCTCAGGGCCTGTACGCCCACATGACCGAGCGTGATGCCCATGGCCACGAACACGATCGAGAATTCGCTGATCTGCGCCACGGTCAGCCCGGCCATGAAGCCGGTGCGTCGCCGGTAACCCATGAAGCCCATGATGGCCATCACGATCAGCGGGTTGCCGATCAGCACGAACAGCGACAGCACGATCGCCGGCACCACCTCGGCACCGAGCGTCGAGAAGTCGAGCTTGGCACCGAGGTCGATGAAGAAGAAGAGCAGCAGGAAATCGCGGATGCCGGTCAGCCGCGCGTTCATCGCCTCGCGGTAGGGCGTGGAGGCGAGCGAGAAGCCGGCCAGGAAGGCGCCCGCTTCCTTGCTGAAACCCGCCCACTCGCCCAAGGCGGCCAGCGCCACGCCCCAGGCGATGGCGAACACGAGCAGCAGTTCCTGCGAGCGCGCCATCGCGGCCACCAGGGCCGGCAGCACCCAGCGCATCAGCACGAACAGGGCCACGGCTGCGGCGGCCAGACGCCAGGACAAGGACAGCAGTACCGCCCCCAGGCCGGCATCGCCACCGGCCTCGCCGCTGCCGCGCAGCGCACTCATGGCCATCATGGCGATCACCACCGCCAGGTCCTGCACGATCAGGAAACCCACCGCGATGCGGCCGTGCAGACTGTCGAGCTCGCGCTTGTCGGACAGCAGCTTGACGATGATGATGGTGCTGGAAAACGTCAGGGCCACCGCAACATAAAGTGCCTCCATCCAGCCTTTGCCCAGGGCCAGGACCAGCGCGAAGCCGATCACGATGGTGAAGG
>JAUYAJ010000254.1 GCA_030693565.1 Rubrivivax sp. | reverse complement strand
TCCGGGCTACGTCGGCTACGGCGAAGGCGGCGTGCTGACCGAGGCGGTCCGTCGCAAGCCCTACTCCGTCGTGCTGCTCGACGAAGTCGAGAAGGCGCACCCCGACGTGCACGAGATCTTCTTCCAGGTGTTCGACAAGGGAATGATGGAGGACGGCGAGGGCCGCCTGATCGATTTCAAGAACACGCTGATCCTGCTCACCACAAACGCCGGCACCGACATGATCGCCGGCATGTGCAAGGACCCGGAACTGATGCCGGATCCCGAGGGCATGGCCAAGGCGCTGCGCGAGCCGTTGCTCAAGGTCTTCCCGCCCGCACTGCTGGGACGCCTCGTCACGATTCCCTACTACCCGCTGTCGGACGCCATGCTGGGCGAGATCGTCAAGCTGCAGCTCAACCGCATCAAGAAGCGTGTCGAGGCGCGTTACAAGATTCCTTTCGAGTACGGCGAAGACGTCGTCAAGCTGGTGGTGTCGCGCTGCACCGAGAGCGAGTCGGGCGGGCGCATGATCGATGCGATCCTGACCAACACCATGTTGCCCGACATCAGCCGCGAGTTCCTCAACCGCATGATGCAGGGTGCGCCGATCACCGGTGTGAAGGTCGGCGTCGACGAAGGTCTTTTCACCTACGACTTCGGCGCTTGATGCCGCAGCGCCACCGTTCCGAAAGGGTTTTCCGATGAGTGTGTTCACTGTCTATTGCCACGGCACAGGCTTCAACCGCATCAAGGGCATCGACTCCAACGAGCTTGTGGCCTGGTTCCACAGCCACAACGGCGGGGTTGAAGCCAGCCTGGCGGGCGGCGCCGTTGGCGTGGGCAGCTATCTCATCAACGAAGGTCCGGGGCACGGCGGCAATGGCATCGAGCAGCCGCAGCAGATCAACCCGATGACGGGCAGCGCGAAGACCGGTCTGTCGCTGAAGAAAATGGTGCTGGGGCCGAGTTTTGCCGACCATGCGTCGGGCAACACGGGTGGGCAGAAGAAGATGGCTTCGCTGCGCGGCAAGATCAGCGGCCAGGGCTGGGACGAAAACACCCAGCGCACGGTGAACCTGATCCAGGACCTGAAGTTTGGCAAGGGTCAGGCCATCGACACCGTGAATCTGGTGGGCTGGAGCCGCGGCGCTGTGACCTGCATGCGCATTGCCAACCTGATGTACGAGGTCTTCAAGACCGAGGTCAACTGCAACATCTTCGCCGTCGACCCGGTGGCGGGCGCCGATGCCGGCGAGGAAATGGCCGACACCCAGGTGCTCGAGTCCAACGTCAACCGCTATGTCGGCATCCTGGCCATGCACGAGATGCGCAGCACCTTCAAGCCGCAGGACTGGAGCCGCGTGCGTGCACCGAGTACCGAATGCATCTTTCTGCCGATGCCGGGTGTGCACAACGCGCAGGTCATTCCCGGCACGCCGCCCGATGCGGCCTACATCACGCGCAACCTGGCCGCGGGCTTGCTGAGCGCCTGGGGCACGCCGGTCAACAGCACACCGTACGGCCACCTCTGCAGCACCACGGACATGAGCATTGCCTACGCGCGGCTGGTGCTGTCCTTGTCCGAGCACAAGAGCTACGAGACCAAGAGCATCGGGGGCCGTATCGGCGGTGGCACCACCAGCCTGCGGCGGCGCGACTTCGCGACCCATTCGAAGATGGACACCTACACCCGTGGCGGCAAGGAAAGCTACTGGATCAACGAGCACCACCGGGCCTGTTTTGCCGATGCCTTCCCGCAGGCCTACGCGGCCATCTTCGAAAGTACCGGCTCGGGCGAGATGAAGCTGACCGCCAGTTCGCGTCTGGCGTCGTTCTTCCAGACCCTGAGCCGCAGCGCGCCGCTGCGCCAGTCGCTGCAGGCCAAGGGCCTGCTGGCGGCCGAAGGCGACGGCAGCTTCATGATGGGCATCGGCGTTGGTCGTTATGCCAACCAGGTGCGCTGCCCCTGGCCTGCCGACTTTCCGCTCCATGCCTGAGCCAGATCGGGGTCAGGTCTTGCCTTTGAACCCCAGGCGGAGGCGTTGGCAATGCAGTGCCTGGCGATCGCAAGTCCAGTTTCCTCGCTGTGTTGGTCGAGCCGGCCCATGAGCGACGCGATGCTCCGGGACACCCGCTGCGAGCTTCTGGGCCGGCGCATGGAGTGCAGCATCAAGCGGGTAGGCGCGGACGACGGCCAGATCAACAACCGATTCTGTAACGCCTGACGGCGAAAACGAAAGCAATGCCATGGCACTGACCGATTGGATGAAGCAGTATCAGGACCGGCGACTCGGTGAGTTGCACATGCCCGGCAGTCACGACGCCGGGACGAGCAAGGGCCACATCGAGCTGACCGCTGCAGGAACGGTATCGAACGCGGCCACGCAGTCGCTGACCATCCTCGAGCAGATCAACGCCGGCACCCGGTTCTTCGACCTGCGTCTGGCCGAGCACAACAAGAAGATCGTGGCGCACCACACCACGGCGGGCCAGGGCGCCTACAGCGACACCGGGGTCGACCAGGTGATCAAGGACGCGTCCACCTTTTGCCTGAATCACCCCAGCGAGATCGTGATCTTCAGGATCTCGCACACCGCGGCGAGCACCAAGGCTGACGAGATTGCGATCCGCAGCGGCGGCGCCGCGCTGCACAGGGGCACGGGCAATCTGTGTCTCAAGACCCTGGCCGAAATCGCTCGCGAAGGCAACCTGGTGCTGATCTTCGACGACAGCAAGTTCAAGGTCGACCAGGCCAAGGGGATCCACGGCTATTCGAAGTTCAAGACCAATGGCAACGCCAAAGGGATTGCCTGCTGCGGCTGCTATTCGGGCACGCACAAGCTTGATGAAGTGATCTGCAACGGCCTCAAGGGCCAGTTCCTTCACAACACGGCGCATGGCACCAAGCACGACCACCTGTGGCAGGTGTACTGGCAGAAGACCTACACGAATCCGCTCTCCAGCACCGGGATCGAAGGCGGCGCGACCAAGAAGGCCAAGCTGTCTTTCAAGGACGGCAAGGCCCATGGCGGCACGCACGCGTCCACGGGCTACATGATCAGTTTGATGAAGGGCTTGGGCGGGCCGAAGGGCACGTCCGAGTACGAACTGCAGGCCGAGAAAACCAAAGGGCTCATCTCGAAGACCGTGGTGCAGCCTAAAGTGATGTACTCGACGCTGGGTTTCAGGAACTTCGCCCTGCCCAATATCTTCAGCTACGACTTCGTCAACGAAGAGACCAACAAGGTCATCATCCGAATGAACGACAAGACACGCCAGGCGGTCCGGGACGACAACCTCTGAGAGGGTGGACGATCTTTACCGCTTCTAGAGGGCGCTGCGGACCCAAAGGCCGCCGTATGGCGAGGTCGTCGAACGCATCGGCAAAAGGCTGAAGTCGACCGGAGGGCGGCGGCGAGTCAACTCAGCGGGTAGGCCCGCCAAGGCATCTTGTCGATCGGCACATCGGCCAGCAGGTCGACGTTCGCCGCCGCGCCGTGGAATTGCGGCGCGCCGCTGTCGTCCTGCGCCATCAACACGATGTCGACCGCGCCAAAGCGTGCGCCCAGGTCGGCGGCCAGCATGTCGGCTTCGCCAGGGCTGGCCAGCAAGTCCATGCCCACCAGCACCACCAGCATCCGCACGCCTTGCAACTGGATGGCAGCAGCCTGCAGCGTTGCGCCGGTCGCAGCGGCCGCGTCCGCGGCTGCCGCGGGCTCAGCCACTGGCGCCTGGGCGCAGCCTGGACATTCAGGCGCACTGGCGGCGACGGCCTGGCGCAGCAAGCTGGCCTCCACCGCCACCGCGTGGTCGCGGTCGACGACTGCGCAGCGCCAATCGCCGCCAATCTTGAGCTGCAGGATGCTGACGTCGGTGGCCATCGCATCGACGGTGTCGCGCGCCACCCACCAGGTTGCGCCGCCCTCGCAAGGCTTGCACTCATACGCCCAAGCTGCCATGCCGTCCTCCTGTGCTGGTTGCCTTTGCGCACGATTGTTGGACAGGGTGGGGCCCCGCGCCAGTGATTTGATTGCCCCACGGCGATCGCCGCCGCATGTGTCGCAGCAGGCTTCGATGGCGCGGCCGGCAGTTATTCGGTAGGCTGCGCAAACCCGACAGGCTGCAGCGCTCCCATGCCCCCCGCGAAACCGTCCTCAACCTCCGCAACCGTCTGCGTCTGGCACGAATGTGCCGGCTGCGAAAGCCCGTTGCGAACCGGGGACCCGGTCGCCGCCCGGCAATGGCTGGCACTTCAGCTCAGCGATGGTGCGGGCGCCGAGGTCTTGCGGCGCCAAGCCGAGCGCGCCGCCGACGGCGAGGTCCTGGCCCGGCTCGACGATCAGGCGCTGCTCAACCG
>JAUYAJ010000251.1 GCA_030693565.1 Rubrivivax sp. | reverse complement strand
ATTTCGACGCCGGCGTGCTGGCGGCGCTGGCGGCGCGCGGCGTCGGACAGGCGGCGGTGACGCTGCATGTCGGCGCCGGCACCTTCCAGCCGGTGCGCGTCGAACGCATCGCCGAGCACCGCATGCACAGCGAGTGGTTCGAGGTCAGCGCCGCCACGGTGGCGGCGATCGCGGCCACGCGCGCGGCCGGCGGCCGCATCGTTGCCGTCGGCACGACGACGCTGCGGGCGCTGGAGTCGGCGGCGCGCGGCGGCACGCTCGAGCCTTACAGCGACGACACCGACATCTTCATCACCCCGGGCTTTCGCTTCCAGGTTGTCGACTTGCTGGTCACCAACTTCCACCTGCCCAAGAGCACCTTGATGATGCTGGTCAGCGCGCTCGCCGGTCACGCCCAGGTGATGGCGCTGTACCGCCACGCCATCGAATCGCGCTACCGCTTCTTCAGCTACGGCGACTCGATGCTGCTGTCGCGCGTGGCCGCGCCGGCCGGCGCCTGACGCGGGCGCCGCCCGCCAGCGCGCTCGCTCGCATCGGCCAAACGGCCCATTCGGCCCGGTGGCGCCGGCACCGACAATGGGCGCATGAGGTTCACCTGCGGCGGCGAGGGCCAGGCATGAGGCGATGGCTTCGCGCCCTGGCGCTGTGCTGTGCGCTTGCCGGCGGGGGGCTCGCCGGCGCCGCCCAGGCAGACACGATCACGTTGCAGCAGGCCGAGTTCGCGCTCGCGCCCGACGGCCCCTGGCAAGCCGTGGCGCTGCCCGACAGCTGGGGCCTGCGCGGCGCGGCGCGGCCTGCCCAGGGCTGGTACCGCCTGCGTTGGGATCTGCCTGCGCCGGCCACGACCGGCAGCGCCGATGCGGCCCCCGTCCCGGTGTGGGCGCTGCGTGCCGAGCGGCTGGGAATCCACCACCGCCTGTGGCTCAACGGGCAGTTGCTGCATGACACGCTGGGCAAGTCGGCCTACGGTCGTTCGCAGGTCGCGCCCTTCTTGCTGCACCTGCCGCCGGCGCTGCTGCGAGGGGGCGACAACCACATCGTGTTGCAGGTCAGCGGCGGCCTGCGCGCCGGGCTGTCAGCGCTGCGCCTGGGCGAGTCGGCGCTCATCGAGCGCGAGCACGAGATGTTCGTGCGCGTCAGCGCGGATCTGCCCCAGCAGATCAACCTGGCGGCTGCCGGGGCCTGCCTGTTTGCGCTGCTGCTGTGGTGGCACCGGCGCAGCGAGAAGGCGATGGGCTGGTTCGGCCTGCTCGGCCTCATCCTCTCCCTGCGCAACCATGCTTTCTACGAAACGACCTCGGCCTTGCCGCCCGCGCTGTCCAACGCCTTGTTCTTCACCGCGCAAGTGGGCACGGTGGTGCTGCTGGGCGTCTTCGCGATGTCGCTGACGCAGCGCCGGCCGCTGGCTTATCGGGCGCTGTTGCTGGGCGGCGCGGCCTTGATGATCGGCGCCAGCATCGTCGCCAGTGTGGCCGGTGGCGATGCCATCGACCGCGTGCGTGCGCTGGCCTATCCGCTGCTGGGCCTGCTGGCCTTGCCGGCGCTGTGGCTGATCGGCCAGCGTGTGCGCCACATGCGCGGCGGTGAGCTGGCGACGCTGCTCGCCACGCTGGTGGCCGTGGTCTTGGCCGGGGCGCACGACTACTTGTTCCAGCAAGGCCGTCTGGCCATCACCGACAACTGGTGGTTGCCTTATGCCACGCCGCTGATGGTGATGGCCTTCGCCGTGCTGATGGTGGGCCGGGTGGTGGCCGCCATGACGCAGGTCGAGGTGCTCAACCGCACGCTGGAGCAGCGCGTGCGCGAGCGCACGCAGGCGCTGGCGGCGGCCAACGCAGCGAAGTCGCGCTTCCTGGCCGCCGCCAGCCACGACCTGCGCCAGCCGGTGGTCACCATCGGCCTGCTCGTGAGCTTGTTGCGCGACCAGGTGGCGACGCCGGCGCTGCGCGCCACGGTGGCGCGCGTCGACGACGCGGTGGCGGCCATGGAGTCGCTGCTGGCCGGCTTGCTCGACCTCTCCAGGCTCGATTCGGGCAGCTTGCGCGTGCGCCCGCAGCCGCTGGCGCTGCAGCCGCTGTTCGACGCCGTCGCCGCGCACGAAGCCGAGGGTGCGCGCCGCAAAGGACTGGTGCTGCGCCTGCGGCCGACGGCGCTGGCGGTGCGTGCCGATCCGGTGCTGCTCGAGCAAATTCTGCGCAACCTGGTCAGCAATGCGGTGCGCTACACCGACACCGGCGGCGTGCTGGTGGTGGCGCGCCGGCGCGGCAACGATCTCGTGCGAATGCAGGTCTGGGACAGCGGCCGCGGCATCGCGCCCGAGCACCAGGCACTGGTGTTCGAGGAATTCGTGCAACTCGACAACCCGCAGCGCGAACGCGCCGCCGGCCTCGGGCTGGGCCTGGCCATCGTGCGCCGCAGCGCGGCGCTGCTGGGCGCGCCATTGACCTTGCGCTCGCAGTTGGGTCGCGGTTCCTGCTTCAGCCTGGATCTGCCCTTTGACGCCACCCAGGCCGCGGCAGCGCCAGCGCCGCCGGCTGCCCAGGCCTGGCTGGCCGGCATGCAACTGCTGCTGGTCGAAGACGACGGCGATGTGCGCGCTGCGCTGGTGTCGCGCTTGACAGCCTGGGGCGCCACGGTGAGCGCCCACGACGGACCGCGCGCGCTGCGTGTCGCGCTCGACGCCTTGGCGCCCGGTGAGCGCCAGTTCGACTTGCTGATCACCGACTTGCGCCTGCCCGGGGGCACCGGACTCGACGTGGTGGCATTGGCGCGCCAGCGCCTGGGCGCGCTGCCGGCGCTGGTGGTGACGGGCAACACCGCGCCGGCCGACATCGCTGCGCTGGCCGCCAGCGGGCTGCCGGTGTTGCACAAGCCGTTCCGCGCCGACGAACTGCGGCGCGCCATCGCCGCGGCGCTGCGCGCCGCTGATTAGTTCGCGAAGCGCAAGCCCAGCCGCGCCGCCGCCAGCACGGCCTGGGTGCGGGTGTTGACATCGAGCTGGCGGAACACCGCCGCCAGATGGGTCTTGACGGTCGACTCCGACAGCACCAGTTCACGGCAGATCAGCTTGTTGGACAAGCCTTCGATGAGCAGCCGCAAGACGTCGGTCTGACGTGGCGACAAACCCAGCGATGCAGCTTGCCTGGGCAGCGGCTGCGCCGCTGTGGGCAACGCGCTCGGCGGCAGGAAGTCGCCGCCATCGAGCGTGACTTGCAGTGCCTGCATCAAGGTGTCGCCGCGCGCCGTCTTGGGCACGAAGCCGCAGGCGCCGAGTTCGATCGCGTGCTCCACCGTCTCCGCCCGGTCGTCGGCCGACAACACCACCAGCCGCGCCAGCGGCACCTTCTCGCGCAGCCGCTCGATCGATGCCGGGCTTTGTGAGTCGGGCAGGTTCAGGTCGAGCAGGATCAGGCGCACATCGGGGTGCAGCGCGAGTTCGGCCAAGCCGCCGGCCAGGTCGCCCGCCTGCAGCAGCCGCAGCGCAGGAAAGCGCGCGCCGATCAACAGCCCCAGGGCGTCGCGGAACAGCGTGTGGTCGTCGATCAGCAAGGCTTTCATGCTCGGCAAGGCCCTTCGCTTTTCGGCCGCGGACGCGGCGCAGCGCGCGCATTACAGCATGGTCCTTTGCTGCCGGACTGGGCCTCAACAACCCAGGGGATGTTTTGCACGGCAAGGACGCTTCGGCTAGGCCGAATGGCCGATGTGCAGGGCATCTGCCCCCCCCAGAGAATGCATCGGCGGGTTGGGCCGACGGGCACGGTCTTTGTCGACCCAGCCTGCCGCGGCGGCCCGACGCCGTCTCCCCGAACCCATTGACCTGGAGCCTTTCAGCATGCGCAAAACCCTTTTCTCGGCGCTCGCCGCGGCCGGCCTGATGGCGGCCTGCGGTGGCGGCGGTGGCGCCGACAGCAGCCAGCCGACCAGCAGCGCCGCCAGAGTCACGCTGACGGGCGTTGCCGCCAAGGGCTTGATGGCCAATGCCGATGTCGTCGCGCTGGCCGTCAACGCCGACGGCAGCGTGGGCACCACCGCGCTGGCCAGCACCACCACGAGCAGCAGCGGGGCCTACACGCTGAACTTCGACGCCACGGCTGGCCTGCCCTATGTGATCCGCGTCACTGCGAACGCGAACACGACCCACCTCGACGAGATCGCCGGCGCGCAGCCACTGCCGGTGGGCTTCACGATGCGCTCGCTGGTCGTGCCCGCGAGTTCGGGCAACGTCAGCGTCAGCGCCACCATCACGCCATTCAGCGAGATGGCCGTGGCCGCCGCCAGCCGCGCCAGCGGCGGCGTGACCGCCACCAACGCAGCGCAAGCGACGTCCACCGTGGCCCAGTTGCTGGGCTTCAACCCGGTGGCGGCGCCCGCGCCGTCGACGGCGTCCACCGCCACCGCCGACGCCCAGAAGCTGGCGATCATGCTCACCGCGGTGGCCAAGATGGCCGCCGACAGCAGCCTGGGCTGCGCCACCGGCAGCAGCGGCGCCAAGACCCAGTGCGTGGTGACGGCGCTGGCGGCCGCGGCCAGCACGTCGTCGATCGCGCTGCAAAACGGCAGCACCAACGTGTCGGCCGTGCTCGGCAATGCCGTCACCGCCGTCTTGCTCGACCCCGCCTTGAGCGGCGCCGTCGCGCCGAGCAGCCTGACCACCGTGGTGGCCAACCTCGGCTGCACCGGCAGCGCCTGCAGCGCCGCGCCGTCGACGGGGGGTACGCCGCCCGGGCCCAGCGCCACCGTGCTGGCGATCACTTCAGCCAAGCTCTTCTTCACCCAGCTGTCGACCGACTTGAACACCTTGTTCAGCCGCGGCGGCGCCAAAGCCAACTCCGCCGGCGCCACCAACGCCGAGGGCTGGAAGTTCCGCCAGGCGATGACCGGCATCCAGGTGCTTGTCGACGTGATGGCCAAGGACCTCGGCCTGCTGCTGATGGCAGCCGACCTGCACGGCGACTACATGAGCGGGCGCATTCCCGCCAGCGAAGCCTCGCGCGGCCGCGCACCGGGCGAATTCGACGCCGCGCCGGGGGTCAACGTCGATGCCTTTGACGCCGTGTCTTGCGGCCTCTACAAGGACGCCGACAACACCGTGCTGGCCACCACACCGGCCGAGGTGTTGCAGATCGGCTGCCGGGCCCTGTACTTCGTCGCGATCGCCAACGGCGTGCGCCGTGAATGGCGTCACGGCTTCAGCATCACCGCCAATTCCGACGGCAGCTACAGCTACGTGACGCGCGCTCGCTTGCGCACCGTGCCCTGCAATGCGCCGGTTTGCACCAACTTCAACGTCGCCTTGCAGAAGAACACCGACGGCAGTGACCGCGCCGCCTACGCCGGCACGCTGACGCCGACGCGCAACGCCAGCGGCAACATCACCGCCTTCAGCGTCACAGGCAAGCTGCCCGGTGCGTTCACGTCGGGTGGCACGGCATTGGCCAACGAGTTCCACGAATGGAATCTGGCGGGCACGCGCACGATCTCGGGCTTCAAGCAAGAGATCAGCGCGCTCAAAGGCAGCTTGTCGGCCCATGGCGCGGGCGGCAGCTTGCTGGGCACCTTGACCTTGAAAGAGGGTACGTCGCTGACCGAGATCCCGGTGACCGCCGCCGGCACCCGGCCCACTGGGGCCGATCCGGCGCGCCAAGGCACGCTGGCGGGCGGCAGCCTCAACCTCGTCTGGGCGACGCCGGGCGCAGAGTTTGAGGGCTTGCTGTCGCTCAGCGACGGGGCCTGGGACAGCACGGGTTCCAGTTTCGTGCCGACCCAGGTGCGTCTGACGGGCAGCGCGCGCACCATCGCTGGCCTCGTGAGCACCGAATTCGTCAGCGGCAGCCTCAGCGCCACGCTCAGCGGTTGGTCGACCTTCAACAGCACCGCTGCCGATAGCGCGAGCAATCGCTACATGGTCGGGCTGAGCTTCGTCTGCACGGCCTCGGCGCCGAACCGGCCCAAGCTGGAGGTCACGCTGGGCGGCTCGATGACCAGCGACGCCGACGACCTCAACAGCATGACGATGCAATACCGCTCGATCGTCAACGGCGCGCCCAAGCTGGTGATCGGCGCCGCCGGCGCGCGGGGCACTGACGGCCAGTGGACGCTGGCGCTGACCGAAGCCAGCGCCGACCTGAAGCTGAGCTGGAAAGAGAGCGACACCAGTTCCGATCTCTTCAGCGGCAACACCAAGATCGGCACCCTGGTGCGCAGCACCGGCCTGATCACCTTCACCGACGGCAGTTTCGTGTCCGTCCCGGGTCTGTGACCCGGCCGACCGCGCAGCGCAAGAGCCCGGCCCGCCCGGGCTCTTTTTCGTCGGCTGCGCGCGTACTGCTGCTGGCCTGCGGCATTCAGGCGGCGCCGGCGTTGGCCGCCGACGGCGATGGCTGGCAACTGTCGCTGCGCTCCAGTCATCACAGCGATGCCAGCGCGCTGGCGCGCAGCAGCGATCTGCACGGGCGTGACCTGGCGCCGCGCAGCGGCCGCAACCTGGCCTACATCGACGACGAGGCCCGGCTGACGCGGGACAGCGGCGCCTGGCACTGGAGCCTGCTGGCGCGCAGCCGCGCCACGCTGGTCGCCAGCCATGACGCACTCGACCTCTACCGCCATCTTGACAGCGGCAGCGCGTTGACCGGCGCCCGCGACTGGGCGACCCGCGCGCGCTTGCGCGGCTTCAGCGGCAATGGGCTGGCGGTGGGGCGTGGCCATGAGATGGGCGGCGGCTGGGCGGCGTCGTGGGAGTTGCAAAGCCTGGTGTTGTCGCGCTGGCGCGAACGGCGTGTCGACGGCGCGGTATCCGCCGACGCGGTTTCGGGCCGCTACGCCTTTGCTCTGCATTCGAGCCAGGCCGACAACCGTTTGGCGTTTCCTTTCCAGACTGCCAGCGCGTCCAGCGGCAGTGCGTTGCTGGCCGGCGCCAAGCTGACCTGGCAGGGCGGTCCGTGGCATGTCGACGCGGCGCTGCACGATGCCGGCTGGCTGCGCTGGCGCGGCCAGCCGCGCCAGGACGCCGTGCTCGACAGCGCGACTGCGGCGGTCGACGCCGACGGTTTTCTCATCTATCGGCCGCTGATCCAGGGCCAGAACCGCCAGGACACCAGGCTGCGCGCCGCGCCTTGGTGGACCACTCTGGATGCCCGGGGCCGCATCGGGGCCGGCACCTTGCGCATCGGTGCCGATGTGTTGCCGGGCTTTGGCGCGCTGCCCTGGCTGGGCTGGCAACAGGACTTTGGCAGCGCTGAGGGCGCGCTGCTGTGGCGGGCCCACGAGCGACGGCTGACGCTGCAATGGCGGTGGCGCGGTCTGGCACTCAGCGCCGGCACCGATGGCCGCGGCGGCGGCGCGCGTTCCCGTGAACTGGCGCTGGCATGGCGGTTGCCGATCTGAGCTGAGCGAGGCGCAGGCCACGGGGCTGAGACAATCGGCGCCATGCTG
The DNA here is from genome assembly GCA_030693565.1 of Rubrivivax sp. Taxonomy (GTDB): domain Bacteria; phylum Pseudomonadota; class Gammaproteobacteria; order Burkholderiales; family Burkholderiaceae_C; genus Rubrivivax. Next base: position 11,734 of record JAUYAJ010000251.1, on the reverse strand, counting down.
ACCTTCGACCTCCTCAAAACCGAAGGCCTCGCCCGCCGCGGCCGCCTGACGCTGAACCACGGCGTCGTCGAGACCCCCATCTTCATGCCGGTGGGCACCTACGGCACGGTCAAGGGCGTGATGCCGCGCGACCTGGAGACGATGGGCGCGCAGATCATTCTCGGCAACACCTTCCACCTGTGGCTGCGCCCGGGGCTGGAGGTGCTGCGCCAGTTCGGCGGCCTGCACCGCTTCGAGGCCTGGCCACGGCCGATGCTCACCGACAGCGGCGGTTTCCAGGTCTGGTCGCTGGGCGAGATGCGCAAGATCTCCGAGGAAGGCGTGAAGTTCGCGTCACCGGTCAACGGCGACAAGCTCTTCCTCACGCCCGAAGTCAGCATCCAGGTCCAGACCGTGCTGAACGCCGACATCGTGATGCAGTTCGACGAGTGCACGCCTTACCAGACCGCCGGCCAACTGACGACCGAAGCCCAGGCGCGCTCGTCGATGGAACTGAGCCGGCGCTGGGCGCGGCGCAGCCAGTCCGAATTCGAGCGGCTGGAAAACCCGAACGCGCTCTTCGGCATCGTCCAGGGCGGCATGTTCGAGGGCTTGCGCGAAGAGTCGCTGGAGGCGCTGGTCGAGCTCGATATGCCGGGCTACGCGGTCGGCGGTGTCAGCGTCGGCGAGCCCAAGGAAGAGATGCTGCGCATCATGGCGCACACGCCGCAGCGGCTGCCGGCGCACAAGCCGCGCTACCTGATGGGCGTTGGCACGCCCGAGGACCTGGTCGAAGGCGTGGCCCAGGGCGTCGACATGTTCGACTGTGTGATGCCCACGCGCAACGCGCGCAACGGCCATTTGTTCACGCGCTTCGGTGACCTGAAGATCCGCAACGCCCGCCACAAGACCGACGAGCGCCCGCTCGACCCCACTTGCGGCTGCCACACCTGCCAGCACTTCAGCCGCGCCTACCTGCACCACCTGGACCGCTGCGGCGAGATGCTGGGCCCGATGCTGGCCAGCCTGCACAACCTGCACTTCTATGTGAACCTGATGGCCGAAGTGCGCCAGGCGCTGGATGAAGGCCGCTTCGATGCCTGGCGGCGCCAGTTCGCTGCCGACCGCGCCCGCGGCATCGACTGACGCTGCTTACCAGAACTGCCAGCGGCCGGTCGCCACCACCCAGATGCCGAGCGCGCCGTTGGTGACCGCGTGCGCGATCACCGCCACCCACAGCTTGCCGGTGCGCACGTACAGCAGCGCGTAGACCATGCCGGCGATCGCAGCCGCCAGCCAGAGGTTGTGGGCGAGCACGAAGACGAAGGTCGACAGCACGATGGCGCGCACGCCGACCTGGCGCGGGTCGACGCCCTCGAACTGCGGGCGCTGCACCCAGCGCATCAGGAACGAGCGCCAGAACAGCTCTTCCATCACCGGCACCAGCAGCGTCGCACCGAGCCAGCGCACGGCCACCAGTGGCCAGTCGATGGCGCCGGCGGCATCCACCGGCACGAACCGGGCCGTGGGCTCGCCCAGCGTCATCCAGGCGGCGTCGAGCTGGATCCAGAGCACGAAGACGAACAGGCCGGCGCCGACGGCCAGCGCCAGTTCGCGCGCGTCGGGCAGATTCTGCGATGCCAGTTCGCCGTATTCGCGCCACCACAGCGCCAGCACGGCGCCGACCAGCAACACCTTGGCGCCGTAAAGCCAGCGCGGGTCGAAGCCCCAGCTGGCATCGGCGGGCGCCAAGCCGCGCAGCGCCAGAAAGGCCATGAAGAGCAGGAAAGGCAGCGCGCGCACGGTGGCGGCGCGGCTGGGCCGCTGGATCATCGTTGCACCTCCCCCGAGATGTGCGTCAGGCGCCGCCGCCGCGTTCCAGTCGATGGCGGGCGCCGTCGAACTGGGCCAGCGTGGTCGTCAGCCAAGGCAGGCTGTCCTTGAGCTTGTCGTGCAAGGTGTGCGGCGGGTTGGCCACGAAGATGCTGCTGCCGAGCAGGCCGAAGCCGCGTGCATCGGCCTGGCTGAGCGTCAGCTGCGCATGCAGCCAGCCCTTCTTGGCCAGCGTTTCGGCGCTGGCTTTCAGGCGCTGCGGCAGCTGCGCTGCCTCCAGCAGTTGCAGTTGCGGCAGCCAGACGATCACCGTGCATTCGGCAAACAGCGTCAGCACCTCGCGCAGCGCGGCCAACGTCTTGGCGTAGTCCGACTTGAGCTCGTAGCTGGGGTCGATCAAGACCACGCCGCGCCGGCTCGGCGGCGGCAGTTGCGGCGTCAGGCCGGTGAAGCCGTCGCTCATCTTGATCTCGACGTTGGGCTGCTCGCCGAGGTAGGACGCCAGGATCTTGTGGTCGGTGGGGTGGATCTCGAACAGCCGCAACTGGTCTTGCGGGCGCAGCAGCATGTGGGCAAAGGCCGGCGAGCCCGGGTATTGCCGCAACTCCTTGCCGCCGTTGAAGTCGCGCACCAGGCCGACCATGTCGGCCACCGGTGCCGGCAGGTCGTCGCGGCCCCAGAGGCGGGCAATGCCGTGTTCGTACTCGCCGCGCTTGTGGGCGTATTCGCTCTGCAGCGAATAGCCGCCGGCGCCGGCGTGGGTGTCGACAACGCGGTAAGCCTTGTCTTTCAGATTCATGTGGCGCAACACGGCGACCAGCGTCGTGTGCTTGAGCACATCGGCGTGGTTGCCGGCGTGAAAGGCGTGTCGGTAGGCAAGCATGGGGCGCGATGGTGCCACGGCGCGAGGTGCGCGCCGGTCTTGGCGGTCAATCCGAAGGGAATTGAGCGCCTGGCATCGACTTATACCGATTTTGCATGACCCCCTCGGGAGCGGTGGTTACGGGGTGATTACATTGGGATCACAATGACCGTCCCCCGCTCGCCAAGCGCGACAACGGGCACCCGCCGCCACCCGTCGACCACCCACGACGGCGCTCCGGCAGGCTGATTGACGCGGTATTTGGCGAGCTTCGAGCGCCCATGGCGCCAGCGGGGCTCGCCCAATCCCGTTTCTGTAATTGCCATGATTGGAGCTCCGATGAACCGACCCGTATTGGAAGGCATGCGCCTGAACGTTCCCGCCTACGTCAAGCATGACCGGCTGGTGTCCTGGGTGGCCGAGATAGCCGCCCTGACCGAAGCCCAGGGCGTGCACTGGTGCGACGGCAGCAAGGAGGAGTACGACCGCTTCTGCGACCAGCTCGTCGGCGCCGGCACGATGATGCGGCTCAACCCCGAGCTGCGTCCCAACAGCTTCCTGGCGCGCAGCGCGCCCGACGACGTCGCCCGCGTCGAGGACCGCACCTTCATATGCAGCGAGCGCCAGGAAGAAGCCGGCCCGACCAACAACTGGATGGCACCGGCCGAGATGCGCACGCTGCTGCAGACCGGCGACAAGGCGCTGTTCCGCGGTGCCATGCGCGGGCGCACGCTCTATGTGGTGCCGTTCTCGATGGGGCCGCTGGGCTCGCACATCTCGCACATCGGCGTCGAGCTCACCGACAGCCCCTATGTCGCCGTCAGCATGCGGGTGATGACGCGCATGGGCCGCGGCGCGCTCGACGTGCTGGGCAGCGACGGCGAGTTCGTGCCCTGTGTGCACACCGTGGGCGCGCCCTTGCAGGCGGGCCAGGCCGACGTTGCCTGGCCGTGCAACAAGACCAAGTACATCGTCCACTACCCCGAGACGCGCGAGATCTGGAGCTATGGCTCGGGCTACGGCGGCAACGCGCTGCTGGGCAAGAAGTGTTTTGCGCTGCGCATCGCCTCCAACATGGGCCGCCAGGCCGCCCAGGGCGACAACCCGGGCTGGCTGGCCGAGCACATGCTGGTGCTGGGCGTCACCTCGCCGGCCGGCAAGAAATACCATGTTGCCGCTGCTTTCCCCAGCGCCTGCGGCAAGACCAATTTTTCGATGCTGGTGCCGCCGGCCGGCTACGCAGGCTGGAAGGTGACGACGATTGGCGACGACATCGCCTGGATCAAGCCGCACGCTGACGGCCGCCTGTACGCCATCAACCCGGAAGCGGGTTACTTCGGCGTTGCACCGGGCACCAACGAACACACCAACCCGAACTGCCTGGCATCGCTCAAGAGCGACGTCGTCTTCACCAACGTCGCACTGACCGACGACGGCGACGTCTGGTGGGAAGGCCTGACGAACGAGCCGCCGGCGCACCTGATCGACTGGCAAGGCCGTGACTGGACGCCCGCGATCGCCGCCGAAAACACCGCCGGTGGCAAGCCGCGCGCCGCCGCGCACCCGAATTCGCGCTTCACCGTCGCCGCGATCCACAACCCGGTGCTCGACGCCGAGTGGGACAATCCGAACGGCGTGCCGATCGACGCCTTCATCTTCGGCGGACGCCGCTCCACCACGGTGCCGCTGGTGACCGAGGCGCGCGATTGGACCGAAGGCGTCTACATGGCGGCCACCATGGGCAGCGAGACCACCGCCGCGATGGCGGGCGGCAACGGCGCGGTGCGGCGCGACCCGTTCGCGATGCTGCCTTTCGTCGGCTACAACATGTCCGACTACTTCCAGCACTGGCTGCAGATCGGCGACAAGCTGGCCAAGAGCGGCGCGACGCTGCCACGCATCTACTGCGTCAACTGGTTCCGCAAGGGCGCCGACGGCGAGTTCGTCTGGCCCGGCTACGGCGAGAACATGCGCGCGCTGGAGTGGATGATCGGCCGCATCGAAGGCCAGGCCGGCGGCGCCGAGAACGCCTTCGGCACCAGCCCGCGCTACGAAGACATGCGCTGGGATGGCCTGGACTTCACGCCGGCGCAGTTCGCTAGCGTCATCGGCATCGACCGCGCCGCCTGGCAGCAGGAACTGGTGCTGCACAGCGAGCTGTTCCAGATGCTGCACCACAACTTGCCGGCCGTGATGCCGGCCACCAAGGCGCGCATCGAACAGCGTCTGTCGGCCTGACAGCGCTGACCGTGGCGGTGACGCCGCTGCTGGCAGCGTTCGCGCGCCAGCAGGCTTGGTGCGAGGGCGTCTCACCCTTCACCGCGCGTTTGCTGGCGCGCGGTCAGATCTGGCTGTCTGGCAACCCCGAAGCCCACGCGGTGTTGGCGGCGGTCGCGTCCGACCCGCTGGCCGCCGCCGTGGCTTTGCGATGGGTCGCCGCGCTCCACCATCTGGCGCTGCGTGGCTGCGCCCCCTGGGCCGACCTGTGGCCGCCGGCGCCGGCCGGCGCCAGCGACGCGGCATTGGATGGCGCCATCGCCATGGCCTGGCAGACCCAGCGCTCGCACCTCGGGGCCGCGCTGGCGCTGCCGCCGCAGACCAACGAAGTGCAGCGCAGTGCGGCGCTGCTGCCCGGCCTGCTGCATGTGGCCGCCAGCACCGGCTTGCCGCTGGCGCTGCTGGAGATCGGCGCCAGTGCCGGCCTCAACCTGTGGTGCGACCGCTACCGGCACGAGCACGGCGCCTGGCAATGGGGCCACCCGGACGCCGCGCTGCACCTGCGCGCCGAATGGCTGGGCCCGCCGCCACCGCTGGGCGTTGACTTGCGCATCCTGCGCCGGGCAGCCTGCGACGCCCACCCGGTCGACATCGCCCAACCCGCCGAGCGCTTGCGCCTGGCCAGCTTCATCTGGCCCGACCAGGCCGACAGGCTGGCGCGGCTGGCAGCCGCGCAGCCCATCGCGGCGGCCTGCATGGCTGCCGAAGGCATGGCTGTCCAGGCGCTGCCAGCGGTGCGCTTCCTGGCAGAACAACTGGCGCCCGCCGCAACCGATGGGCCTGCCGCGCCGGATGTGGCCACCGTGGTCATGCATTCAGTGGTCTGGCAATACATCCCGGCCGCCGAGCAAGCGGCCATCACTGCGCTGCTCGACGCCGCCGGGCGCCTGGCGACGGCCGCCCAGCCGCTGGCCTGGTTGCGCTTTGAACCGCCGGCCGCCGACGAAGGCGTTGAACTGCGCTGCCGGCTTTGGCCGGACGGCCGCGACCGCCTGCTCGCGCGCGCCCATGCGCATGTCCAGCGCATCGAGTGGTTGGCTGGTGGAGCCGCCGCTTGAAGCTGCAACTGCTGTCCGACCTGCACCTGGAGACCGAGACCTTCGACCCGCAGCCGGCGCCAGGCGCCGAGTTGCTGGTGCTGGCAGGCGACATCGACGCCACCTGGACCGGCTACGGGCGCTTTGCGGGCTGGCCGGTGCCGGTGGTGGTGGTGGCCGGCAACCATGAATTCGACGGCCGCGAACTGCATGACGCCTGGCCGGCACTGCGTGAACATTGCGACGGCCTGGGTTTCAAATTGCTGCAGCGCGAGGCCATGATCTTCACCGCCGCCAGCGGCCAGCGCCTGCGTTTGCTCGGGGCGACGCGCTGGAGCGACTTCGACCTCTTCGGCGCCGCTCAGCGCCCGCGCGCCCAGCGCGCCGCCAGCTACTTCTATCGCTTGATGGCGTCGACGCGAGGTGGCCAGCCTTTCGAGGCCGACGCGGTGCGCGACGAAGGCCTGGCGTGCCGGGACTGGCTCGAGGCTCAGCTTTCATTGCCCTACCGAAATGACTATGACAAGACGGTGGTGATCACTCACTTTGGACCCAGCATCCGGAGTGCGGACCCGCGCTACGGCGGGCAGCCTGGCACGGCGAGCTTTTGCAACGCCGACGACGATCTGATCCCGCGCGCCGACCTCTGGCTGCATGGCCACCTGCATTGCCGGCATGATTACCGCGTGCTGCGTGCCGGGCGAATCGCGTCCAGAGTGGTCTGCCAGGCGCGCGGGCTGGCGGCCAAAGGCGAGGACGAAGGCTACGATCCGCAGTTCGTGATCGAGATCTGAACGCCAGGCCGGCGGATTGCCGGCTTGACTTCGGACAAGTTGGCACCCGGCCGGCATGTCACACTGAAAACCATCAGCGCTACAGCGCCTTGAAAGCAAAGGAGACGTCATGAAGATCTTGGTCGCCGTCGACGGCAGCAGTTTCACCAAACGCATGCTGGCCTATCTGGCCGCGCACGACGAATGGCTGGGCGGAGCCCACAGCTACACCGTTCTGCACACGGTGCCGGCCGTGCCGCCGCGCGCCGCCGCAGTGCTGGACAAAGAGATCCTGAAGGGTCACTACGACGATGAAGCAGAAAAGGTCTTCAAGCCGATTCGCCAGTTCTTCGCCAAGCAGAAGATCGACGCAACCTTCGTCGCCAAGGTCGGACATGCGGCCGACACCATTGCCGCGGTGGCGGACAAAGGCAAGTTCGACCTGCTGGTGATGGGCTCGCACGGCCATGGCTCGCTCACCAACCTGGTGATGGGCTCGGTGGCGACCAAGGTGCTCGCCAAGTGCAGCACGCCGGTGCTGCTGGTGCGCTGATTCGGCCGTTCGCGGCGCGGCTGCGGCTGCGCCTGATCCTCAGGCCGCTTTGTGGCGCAGCAGCGACCAGCGCTGCAACCAGCCGCGGCGTTGCCGTGGCTGCGCTGGCGGCGGACTGAGGTCTTCGTCGTCCATCAGGCTCAGTTCAAGGCCGAACGCCGTGCCGTAGTCGGCGGCGTCGGGGACGGCGCTGCGGCGCTGGCCACGCATCAGGCGCAGCAGTCGCGAATCGGTCCAGGCCTTGTACATCGCATCGCCTTCGCAAAACTCAGGTGCCCAGTGTGCGCGCCTGCCGACGCGCTGGCCATCCCGAACAAGGGCGTAGCGGCCCCTCACTTCGGGGGATGGACCGGGCGCCGATAGAATCCGCCCCCCCCACCTGAAGCCAGGCCGCCAGGCCCGCTCGCCGATTCCCCCATGACTGCGATCCCCGCCAGCGCCCCAGGCTTTGCCGCGATCGACTTCGGCACCTCCAATTCCGCCATCGCCTTGCCCACCGTGGACGGCGGCGTCCAGCTCGTTGAGCTCGAAGCCGGACAGCCGACCATGCCGACGGCGGTTTTCTACCGCGCCGATGGTGTGCACGCCCATGCCGAGCCCGAGCGCCTCTACGGCCGCGCCGCCGTGGCGGCCTATGTGGACGGCCTGGACGGCCGCTTGATGCGCTCGATGAAGAGCCTGCTCGGCTCACCGCTGGCCAGCCAGAGCACCGACGTCGGCGGCGGCCGCGCGGTGCGCTACCTGGACGTCATCGCCGGCTACCTGCAGCAGCTCAAGCAGCGCGCCGAGGCCGTGGCCGGCCAGCCCTTGACCCGCGTCGTGCTCGGCCGCCCGGTCTACTTCGTCGACGGTGAGCCCGAGCGCGACGCCGAGGCGCAGGCGGCGCTGGAGGCCGCGGCGCGCCAGGTCGGCTTTGCCGAGATCCACTTCCAGTACGAACCCATCGCCGCCGCGCTCGACCATGAGCGCAGCGTGACGCAGGAGCAGCGCGTGCTGGTGGCCGACATCGGCGGCGGCACCTCGGACTTCTCGCTGGTGCGCGTCGGGCCGCAGCGGCGCGGCCGCATCGACCGCCGCGACGACATCCTGGCCAGCCACGGCGTGCACCGCGCCGGCACCGACTTCGACCGCCATGTCGAGCTTGCCAGCATCCTGCCGCTGCTGGGCTACCGCGCTTTCGGGCCTTCGCGCCGCGGTGAGCCGGCGCGCGAGGTGCCCAGCGGCGTCTATTTCGACCTTGCCACCTGGCACCTGATCAACACCGTCTACGCGCCGGCCCGGATGGCCGAGATGCGGCGCATGCGCGACTACTACGCCGACCCGGCCCACCACCGGCGCCTGCTGACGGTGATGGTCGAGCGCCTGGGCCACGCGCTGGCGGCCGCTGCCGAGCAAGCCAAGATCGACGTTGCGCTGCACCGCGCGGCGCAGATCGACCTCAGCCTGGTCGAGTCCGGCCTGCAGTCCAGCCTCGGCGAAGACCAGGCCGCCGCCGCCATCGAGGCCGACCTTGCCGCCATCGTCGCTGCCGCGCACGACACCGTGCGCATGGCCGGGCTGGCGCCGGGCGACGTCGATGCGCTCTATTTCACCGGCGGCTCGACTGGCTTGCAGTCACTGGTCGATCGCATCGGCGCCGGCTTTGTGAACGCCACCCAAGTGCGCGGCGACCGCTTCGCCAGCGTCGCCCAAGGCCTGGGCACGCACGCCCGCGTGCTTTTCGGCGGCGCGCCTCAGGGCCGGTAGCGGTTGCCAGCGGCTTTGTAGCGCTCGACGGCCTTGCGCAAGTCGTCGAGCTCCTCGCACGGCGTGCTGCAAATCCTGGCCAGCCTGGCCAGCCGCTCTTCGGCCACCGCCAGCTCGCCTTTCATCAAGGCCAACTCACCGGCGTATTCGAGCGCACCGCGGTGCAGCGGGTCGATGCGCAGAGCAGCGTCATAGTGGCGCTGCGCGCCGTCCAGGTCGGGCGTGGCCCGCTTGCGCAAGGCATAGCCCATCAGGTTGTTCCAGTCGGCGCTGTTGCTCGCGTTGACACGCTGCAACTCGGCCACTGCCGGCTGCCAGCGCTTGGCAGCGACATGGGCGCGCGCCGCGGCCAGCGGGTCGACAACCCGGGCCGGTGCCGGCTCCGGGGTGTCGGCCCCGTGCAGTGGCGCGGAGATGGCGGACAGGCCGGCCAAGGCGACCAGCAACAAGTTGCGTTTCATCGATGGGCTCCCGGGTGCGAGGCACAGACCGGGAACTGTGCCTCAACGGCGCGGTTTGCGCTGGTTCGGGCCGGGCCGGCGCGGCGCCGCCGGGCGCGGACGGGTGACGTCGGCGATCAGCATCAGGCTGCGCACGATGTCTTGCACCGCCTCGGGCAGGTCGGCTGGCGGCTCCAGGGTCTCGATGACCGCTTGCAAGGCGTCGGCGTCTTCCAGGTCCTCGGGATCGAAGTGCATGTACAGCAGCGCCAGCGGTTCGACCAGTTCCGGGTGGTCGACGGCCATCAGGGCCGGGAACTGCGCCATCGCGGCGGCGAAGCCGGCGACCCAGGGCAGCACGGTTTCCGACGCCGACGCGTCGTCGTCGAGCTGGTAGATCCAGGGGTCGAACCACTGGCGCTCGGCGATCGCCAGCGCCAGTTCGGCGTGGCGGCGCAGCACCAGCGCCTGCAAAGCTGCAGTGGGAAAAGCGGCCGGCAGCTCGCGCCCTTCCAGGTCGGTGACGAAGGGCAGCCAGCGTGCCGAGGGCTCGGGCCGGGGCTGCAGCAGCACGCCGCACAGAAAACCGTCGACCGACGACACGTCCAGCGCCTCCAGCGGCTCGGGAACCTGGTCGAGCAGGTCTTGCAAGGTGCCGATATCGGCGTCGGTCAGAGGCCGGCAGTCGGCGGTGGGGGATTGAGGCATCGTCGCCTATTGTGCGTCCGCGCCAGGGCTGACTGCGCGCGGCGAGGTCTCAGCGCTGGCAAATCACCATCCCATTGGTTAGGGATGGTGTTGTTGCGACGCCGCAATAAAGTCGAGGCATTGAGATTGCGGCCTTGTCCAGCGCTGACAAGTCCCGCGCCAGTCCCAACGACGTCCTTTCAAAGGACTTAAAACGACCCGCCGGTGACCCTGCGGGTCGTCTTTTTTTGTGCCGCCCGTTCGTGTCGCCAGCTGGCCTAGACTTGAGGGCTGCCGAACAGGAGACTTGCCATGGGCGCACCCGAAGCCTTCACCACCCGCACCGACGTGGCGCACTGGATCGGCGGCGAGCGCGCCGCCGGCAGCGGCGGCCGCGCGCAAGACGTCTTCAACCCCGCCACCGGCGCGGTCGCGCGCCAGGTGTTGCTGGCCAGCGTCGACGATGTCAACGCCGCGGTGGCCGCAGCCGCGGCCGCGCAGCCGGCCTGGGGCGACACACCGCCGATCCGCCGTGCGCGGATCATGAACAATTTTCTCGCCTTGCTGAACCAGCACCGCGACACGCTGGCGGCGATGATCACCGCCGAACATGGCAAGGTGTTCACCGACGCCCAGGGCGAGGTCACGCGCGGCATCGACATCGTCGAATTCGCCTGCGGCGTGCCGCAGCTGCTCAAGGGCGACTACACCGACCAGGTCAGCACCGGCATCGACAACTGGACGCTGCGCCAGCCGCTCGGGGTGGTGGCCGGCATCACGCCGTTCAATTTCCCCTGCATGGTGCCGATGTGGATGTTCCCGGTGGCGCTGGCCTGCGGCAACGCTTTCATTTTGAAGCCGAGCGAGCGCGACCCCAGTTGCAGCCTGTTGATGGCCGAACTGCTCCAGCAGGCCGGCTTGCCCGACGGTGTGTTCAACGTCGTCCAGGGTGACAAGGTGGCGGTCGATGCGCTGCTCACGCACCCGGATGTGAAGGCGCTGAGTTTTGTCGGCAGCACGGCGATCGCGCAATACATCTACGAAACCGGCGCCCACCACGGCAAGCGCGTGCAGGCGCTGGGCGGAGCCAAGAACCACATGGTGGTGATGCCCGACGCCGACATCGAACAGGCCGTCGACGCCTTGATCGGCGCCGCCTACGGCTCGGCCGGCGAGCGCTGCATGGCGATCAGCGTGGCCGTGCTGGTGGGCGAGATTGGCGACCGCATCGTGCCGCTGCTGGCCGAGCGCGCCAAGGCGCTGAAGATCAAGAACGGCATGGAACTCGACGCCGAGATGGGGCCCATCGTGACGCGCCAGGCGCTCGAGCGCATCGAGGGCTACATCGCGCTCGGCGTTGAAGAAGGCGCGACCCTGGTCGTCGACGGTCGCGGCCACCAGGTCGCGGGGCACGAGCAAGGTTTCTTCACCGGCGGCACGCTGTTCGACCATGCGACGGCGCAGATGCGCATCTACCAGGAAGAAATCTTCGGCCCGGTGCTGGTGTGCATCCGTGCGAAGGATTTCGCCGAGGCGCTGCAGCTGGT
>JAUYAJ010000099.1 GCA_030693565.1 Rubrivivax sp. | reverse complement strand
GCAGCGCCGTCGCCAGCGCCGTCTCGAGCTGGCGGTCGCGGCCGGCGGCGCCATCCTGGGGCGCGTTGTCAACCTCGATCTGCGGGTCGGTGCCGTGGTTCTCGACCGCCCAGCCAACGTCCTTGAACCAGAACGAGTATTCGGGCTGGGTGGTCTGGCTGCCGTCGATCAGCGCGTGACGCGGCCAGATGCCCACGACACCGCCCCAGGTGCGTGTTCCCACCAGCGTGCCCAGGCCCATCAGCTTGAAGCAGTGCGAGAAGATGTCGCCGTCGGACCCGGCGTGTTCGTTGGCCAGCGCCACCACCGGGCCGGCGGGCGAAGCCTCGGGGTAGGGCGTCGGCCGTCCCCAGCGCGCCGTGGCGTAGCCCACGCGCCGACGCGCCAGCTTCTCCAGCAGCAGCTGCGAGACATGGCCGCCGCGGTTGTAGCGCAGGTCGACGATGAGGGCGTCGCGGTCGCTCTCGGCTTCGAAATAGCGGTGGAACTCGGCAAAACCGGCCGACATCATGTCGGGCAGGTGGAAGTAGCCGATGCGCCCGCCGCCCTGGGCATGGACCCAGGCGCGCTTGCCTTCGACCCACTCGCGGTAGCGCGCCGGCACTTCGTCGGTGAGCAAGCCCACCAGCACCTCGCGGCGGATTTCCTGGCCGGGCTCGCCAGCGGCCAGCGTCAATGCGACCTTGGCGCCAGCCTGGTGGACCAGCAAGGCCTCGGGCGGCAGCGCCTGCGTCACCGGCTGGCCGCCGACGGCCAGGATGCGCTCGCCGAGTTGGGCCTCGACACCGACAGCGCGCAGCGGCGAGTCGGCGCCGCCATCCCAGGGGTCGCCGGCCACCAGATGGGTGATTTCGTAGCCGCGCGCGTCGCCGGCAAAGCGCAGGCTGGCGCCCAGGAATCCCAGCGCCACCGCCGGCGGTTTGCGATGGTCGCCGCCCGACTCATAGGCATGCGAGGTGCCGAGCTCACCTTGCAGTTCCCAGACCAGGTCGGAGAACTCGCCGCGCGTGGCCACACGTTCGAGCAGCGGCTCGTAGCGCCGCCAGACCGCCTCCCAGTCGATGCCCGACATGTCGGCCACCCAGAACTGGTCGCGCTGCAAGCGCCAGACCTCACGCAGCATCTGCCGCCATTCGAGCGCCGGGTTGACCGCCAGCCGCACGCGGGCCAGGTCGATCCAGCCGCTCTTGCGCGAGGGTTTGTCGGTGCCGGCGTCTTCCTTGTCTTTGGGCTTGTCGGCGGCGATGGCGCGCAGCCGCTGGCCTTCGCGCGCCAGCAAGCTGACATGGTCGGCGGCGACGACGAACTGGTCGGCCTTGTCGAGCAAGGTCTTGACCTCGCCGGTGGCGAAGTCGAACAGCTCCAGCCGCCCCGGCCCGGGCTTGTGGCCACCGCGGCCATGGGCGCCGGCCATCGGCAGCACGCTCCACACCACCTTGCCGCCGGCGATGCCGGCGATGCGGCCGAACAGGTTCTCGGCCACCGGAAAAGCGGCCACGCGCTGGGTGATGCCACCGAGCTGCACCACCAGCGCTGCCGGCGCATCGGCCTTGGCCTTCTTGTCGGCGTCGGCGCGCAGGCCGCGCGGCGCCGGATCGAAGGGCGAGCTGCCACCGGCCTGCAACGCGATCAGGTAAGGCCGGGCGGCGCGCGGAAAGCTGAGTTCGAACTGCACGCTGTCGTAGACCGGGTCGAAGGTGCGCACCGAGAGGAAATAGAGGTAGCGGCCCTCGGGGTCGAAGGCCGGCGCGTAGTCGCTGAACTCGGGCTGGGTCACCAGCGTCGCCGTGCCAGCGCCAACGTCGAGCAGCTTGATGGCGCGCTGGCGCAATCCGGTCTGGAACGAATAGGCCAGCCAGGCGCCGTCGGCCGACCAGGCCAGGCCTTCGATGGCGCCGTCGTCGCTGCGGTCGGCGCAGCGGACGTCGCCACTGTCCAGGTCGCCGATCAGCAATTCGTTGCGGTGGTTGGCGATCGCCAGCCGGCGCCCGGCCGGCGCCGCGCTCAGTGCCGTCATGCGACCGATGTCCCAGGGCAGCGTGCGCTCGCTGCCAGCCTCTTGCAGCACGACGCGCTCCTCGCCGGCGCCATCGCTGACCCAGACCATGCTGGCGCCATCGGCCAGCCACTGGGCGGCGCGGCGGCGGGCACCGTCGGCGCTGCCATGCTGGCGCACCGCACCCTCCCAGAGCGCCAGGCTAAAGAGCTGGCCGCGCGCTTCCAGCGCCACGCTGTGGCCGGCCGGGTGCAGCTGCATGCCCTGCAGATGTTCGCCGGCGGGCACGAAGCGGCGCGCCGCCTGCGCGCGCGCCGACGGCAGCTCGATGTCGACACGCCGGCTGCTGTCGGTGGCGGCGTCATGCAGCCAGATCTCAGCGCCGCACTGGTAGACGATGCGCTGGCCGTCGCTCTGGGCGAAGCGCGCATAGAACGCATCGTGGTCGCTGTGGCGGCGCAGTTCGCTGCCGTCCGGGCGGCAGGAATACAGATTGCCGACGCCTTCGCCGTCACCCAGGAAGTAGATGCGCTCGCCCAGCCACATCGGCGACGTCAGGTTGCCTTGCAGCTCGGTCATGCGGCGGAACTGACCGCTGCCGTCGGCGTCAACCCACAAGTGGCCAGCGGTGCCGCCGCGGTAGCGTTTCCAGCGCGCCGGGTCGGCGGTGTTGCGGCCGATCACCTGGGCGCCGCCGGGGCCGAAGGCCAGGTGGTTGACCTGGCCAAGCTTGAGCTGCTCTGGCGCACCGCCTTCGGGCGCCAGCGTGAACATGTGCAGGTTGCGGAAGAAGGGCTGGCCATGGTTGCTGGCCAACAGGATGCGGCCGCCTGGCGTCCAGCCGCGCACGGCGGTGTCGGCGCCCAGCCAGCTCAGCCGGCGCGCTGGCCCGCCCGCTGCCGGCATCAGCCAGACCTCGGCATGCAGTTCGTCGCGGCCGACATAAGCCAGCCAGCGGCCGCAGGGCGACAGGCTGGGCGAGCCCGGTTCGGAGACCCCGGCGGTGAGCCGCTGGGCGACGCCGCCGCTTGCGGACACGCGCCAGAGATCGTCGTCGCTGACGAAGACGATGGCTTCACCGTGCAGCGTGGGCTGGCGTTTATAGGCCGGTGTCAATGCGTTTGTGCTCATACGAACGGAGGATGCCAGTGCCACGGACGGCGGGCATCATCCCATGGCCAGGGCAAGCCCGGGGCGGCCGACGGGGCACCGCTCAAGGGGGGTGCCCTCCACGGGGGGATGGCGCAGCGCCTTGTCGCAGCAGACCATGCGCCCGCATTGATTCAAGGATGTCCGCATGCAGTTCGAAGAATGCACCGAAGGCGATTACCGCATCTTTGCCGGCGCGCTCGACGCGCCGCGTGGCGACGGCTACATCGCGGCGCTGATCGTGCGCCGTGAGCGCGGCGCGCCCAGCCAGCGCGAGGCCTATCGCGACGAAAGCGTGGCCTGCGGCTACCGCTGGCCTTCGCCCGGCGAGGCGATCTGCTACGCACTGACCCGCGCACGCGACATGATCCGCAATCGCTCGGGCATGCTGACCTGCTGAGCAGCGGGCGGCCGCGCCCCCGGATAATCCCCCGATGGCAGGCAAACAGCGGGTGGTGGTGGGGCTCAGCGGTGGCGTCGATTCGGCGGTCAGCGCCTGGCTGCTCAAGCAGCAAGGCTTTGACGTCGTCGCCATCTTCATGAAGAACTGGGAAGACGACGACGACAGCGAATACTGCTCGTCGAACGTCGACTTCGTCGATGCCGCGGCGGTCGCCGACGTCATCGGCATCGAGCTCGAGCACGTCAACTTCGCCGCCGAATACAAAGACCGGGTGTTCGCCGAATTCCTGCGCGAATACCAGGCCGGCCGCACGCCCAACCCCGACGTGCTGTGCAACGCCGAGATCAAGTTCAAGGCCTTCCTCGACCACGCGCTGCGCCTGGGCGCGCAGAAGATCGCCACCGGCCACTACGCCCGCGTGCGTGAAACCGGCACCGGCTTTCAGCTGCTCAAAGGCCTGGACCCGGCGAAAGACCAGAGCTACTTCCTGCACCGGCTGAACCAGGCCCAGCTGGCCAACACGCTGTTCCCGGTGGGCGAGCTGAAGAAGACCGAGGTGCGGCGCATCGCCGCCGAGATCGGGCTGCCGAATGCGAAGAAAAAGGACTCGACCGGCATCTGCTTCATCGGCGAGCGCCCTTTCCGCGACTTCCTGAACCGCTACCTCGACCACGCGCCCGGCCCGCTGCTCGACGAGCGTGGCCGCGAAGTCGGCCGCCATGTCGGCCTGAGCTTCTACACCCTGGGCCAGCGCCAGGGGCTGGGCATCGGCGGCGTCCAGTCGGGCGGCGGCACGCACCTGCCCTGGTACGTGGCGAAGAAGGAGCCGGCGCGCAACGCGCTGCGCGTCGTCCAGGGCCATGACCACCCCTGGCTGCTGGCCACACACCTGCAAGCCGACGACTGCAGCTGGGTTGCCGGCGTGGCGCCAGCCGCCGGCCCGCTGGCGGCCAAAACCCGCTACCGGCAAACCGACGCGCCCTGCCGCTACGCGCCGCTCGCCGGCAACGGCTTCGAACTCGACTTCGACGCCGCGCAGTGGGCCGTGACGCCGGGCCAGTCGGCCGTGCTTTACGACGGCGAGGTCTGCCTCGGCGGCGGTGTCATCGCCAGCAGCGGCAACGTCGCCACGCCCGCAGAGATCCGATCCTGATTCGCGCCTTATCCGGCGATCGCCGGGCCGGTCCATGCCTTAACTTCGAAGCATGGACCCCACTCTTCGCTTGGCCGCGGCGGCCT
The DNA here is from genome assembly GCA_030693565.1 of Rubrivivax sp. Taxonomy (GTDB): domain Bacteria; phylum Pseudomonadota; class Gammaproteobacteria; order Burkholderiales; family Burkholderiaceae_C; genus Rubrivivax. Next base: position 754 of record JAUYAJ010000099.1, on the reverse strand, counting down.
GTGCACTGGCCGTGGTCGCCGTTGCGGCCACCGCCCAAACATCGGGTCCGCAAGGCAAGCTCTTGCTGACCTCCGGCGTGAGCAGCATCGACGGCGCCGCCGGCGGCGGCCTCACGCCCTGGGCGCTCACCGCCAGCCACGCCACGACAGGCCAGGTCGGCGCCAGCGCCTTCGTGACCCGGCTGCGCACGCAGGACTACGCCCTCAGCGTTCAAGGTGTGGCGCTGGGCTTTGGTGACCGGCTCGAGCTGTCGCTGGCGCGCCAGGACTTCGACACCGGCGACCGCATCGCGCCGCTGGGCTTCCCCGGCCTGCGGTTGCAGCAGACCATCGTCGGCGCCAAGCTCAGGCTCGCCGGCGACGCCGTGCTCGACAGCGACCGCTGGCACCCGCAGCTCGCGCTCGGCGTGCAGCACAAGCGGCTCGACGTCGTCGCACCTTTCGCCGCCGTGTTGCAGTCGCTCGGTGCGCGCGACCACGGCACCGATGTTTATCTCAGCGCCACCAAGCTGTTTCTCGCCCAGGGTGTACTGGCCAACCTGACGCTGCGCGCCACGCGCGCCAACCAGAACGGCTTGCTCGGCTTCGGCGGCACGGCACGGTCGCACGACCGGCTGCAGCCCGAAGCCTCGCTCGCGCTGCTGCTGCGCAAGGACCTGGCGATCGGCGCCGAGTTTCGTGCCAAGCCCGACAACCTGAATCCCTCGGTGTTCGGCGACGGGCTGCGCGAAGACGACTGGCGCGACGTCTTCAT
>JAUYAJ010000245.1 GCA_030693565.1 Rubrivivax sp. | reverse complement strand
GGTGGCGCTGCGCAGCGCCAGGCTGTGCAGTTGCTGGCGCTGGGCCAGCGCCAGCGCGCCAGCAAACCAAGTCTCGGCCTCGTCGCGGCGGTCGGTGCCGGCCATCTGGCCGGCCTGCAGCGCGAGCTCGCCGCTGAGGCGGCGCAGCTCGGCTTCGTAATAGCGCTCGCCATGGCGCTGCACCAGCGCCAGCCCGAGCTCAAGCAAGTCCAGCCCTTCACCCGGCCGGCCGGCGCGGGCCAGACCTTCGGCGCGCAGCGCCAGGTAAAACGGCCGCGTGACGACGGCGCCGGTGGCGACCCACATGCCGTAGGCCAGGCGCATCTCGTCGACACCGGCCTCGACCTCGCCGAGTTCCACCAGGGCACGCCCGTGCATCACCTTGGCATGGGCCAGCCAGACCGCGAATCCGCCGTCGCGGCAGATCTCGATCGCGCGTGCGGCAGCGTCCAGCGCCTGCGCACTTTCGCCGCGGAAATGGTGGACGGCGGCGGCAAAGCCATGCGCTTCACCGAGGCTGAACTTGTGTTGCAGCGACTCGGCCAGCGCGACGACGCGGTGGGCGCGCAGCAAGGCGTCGTCGGGAAAGCCGAGCTCCCAGCGGCCCCAAGCCGAATAGCACAAGCACATCACGCCCGGGTCCTGCATGGCGCCCGGGCGCTGCGCCAAGGCGTCGTAATCGGCCAGGCAGTGGTCCATGCGAGCCACCGCGGCGACCAGCTCGCCTTGGTGAAACAAGATGTTGGCGGTGGCCCAGGCCGCCTGCAGGCGCGGCATCGGGTCGGCACTTTGAGCAGCCAGGCGCGCCGCCTGCAACACGATCTCATGCGCCTTGGCGAAGTCGGCACGCATGAAGTGATAGCCCTCGAGGCCGAGGTGGATCTTCTTCAGCGCCGCGTCGTCGCCGACCTCGCCGCAGAGTGCGCGCGCGCGGGCGTAGACGCGGCCAACCTGATCGGCGCCGTAGCCCTGGGTGGCGATCAGCTGACCGGCCAGCATCAGCTGCAGCCGCAACTCGCTGCGGTCGCGCTCGGCGCCCGCCGGCAGCGCGGCCAGCAACTCCAGCGCCTTGCTCAAGTGGGCGATCGCCTCCGGGTGCGCCGAGCGGGCGACAGCGACACGCGCTGCCCGGCCCCAATGCTCGACCGCTTCACCGACCAGGCCGGCCTCAGTGAAGTGGCGCGCCAGGCTCTCGGGCTCGGCATCGGCCTGTGCCGCGAAGCGCTGGCCCAGCACCAGCGCCACCGTGCGGTGCAGCGCCCGCCGGTCGCGCTCGAGCAGCGAAAAGTAAGCCACCTCGCGCACCAGCGCATGTTTGAACAGGTAAACCAGGGCGCCGCCGTCGCGCCGCTGCAGCAGCAAGCCGGAGGCCACCAGCGCGGCCAACTGCGCCTGCGCGTCGGCCGCGCCCAGCAGCGCTGGCGACTGCTCGGCCACCGCCAGCACCAGCGCCAGCGAGAACTCGCGCCCCAGCGTCGCCCCCAGCTGCGCCATGCGCTTGGCGGGGCCGACGCGGTCGATCCGGGCCATCAGCAAGTCGTGGATCGACGCCGGCACCTCCAGCCCCAGTCGCGGTGGCCGCAGCGGCCGCAGCGGCGCTTGCGCCTGCAAGTCCAGCGCCATCCGCGCCGACTCTTCGATGAACAAGGGCACGCCGTCGGCACGCTCGGCGAGCAGGCCGACGATGTCGGTCGGCAGCGCAGCGTCGCCACAGGCGCCGAGCACCAGCGAGCGCGCCGCCGCCGGCGCCAAGCCGCCGAGTTCGACCTCGTGGCCGATGAAGTCAGGCCTTGGGCGCGGCCCGCTGTCGCTGCGCTGAGTCGCCAGCACCAGCAGCGGCCAGGCATGGGCCGCCAGCAGCAGCCGGGCCAGGAAGTCGCGCGACGAGGGGTCGATCCAGTGCAAGTCCTCGACCACCAGGCAGATCGGCGCCGCTGCCGCCTCGCGCGCGATCCAGCCCGCCAGCACCTCCTGGGTCAGCTGGCGCTGGCGCTCGGGGCTGTGGCGCAGGCGTGGCTGCTGCGGCGCCGGCGCCAGCGACAACAGCGCCGCCACCAGCGCCGGCGCTTCGGCGATGTCGCTCTTGCCGCGCAGCGCGGCCTCAATGCGGGCGTGGCACTGCCCGTCGCTGTGGCCGTCCGGCAGCGCGAGCAGGCGGCGCAGCAGCGCGATCACCGGGTAGAAGGCGCTGTTGGCATGCTCGGGCGTGCAGCGCAACTCCAGCGAGCGCTGCTGGCGCGCCGCCAGCGACTGGCGAAACTCGCGCACCAGCCGCGACTTGCCGATGCCGGCCTCGCCCGACACCAGCAACGCGCGGCCGCCGTCGCGGCACACCGCCAGCCAATGGTCTTGCAGCGTGCGCATCTCGGCGTCGCGGCCGACGAAGGGCGACTGCGCCGGCTGACCGACCGCCAGCGCATCGGCGCCGGCATCACCGGCCAGCTCGTAGACCGGCCCCGGGTTCTCGATGCCTTTGAGCAGCAGCGGCCTGGCCTGCGCATGGAAGGCAAAACCTTCGCGCACGATCTGCCGCGTCGTCTGGCTCACCAGCACCGAACCGGGCCGGGCCGCGGCCTGCAAGCGCGCCGCCAGGTGGACGGCGACGCCGACCGGCTGGCCGTCCTTGACCACCACCGGCCCGGTGGCAATGCCGATGCGCACCTGCAGCGCCAGCGCCTCCATGCGGGTCAGGATGTCGAGCGCCGCGCGCAGGCTTTGCTGCGCCGACGCTTCATGCGCCTGCGGCAGGCCGAAGTAAGCCATCAAGCCGTCGTCGCCCTGCGGGTCGTCGCT
>JAUYAJ010000232.1 GCA_030693565.1 Rubrivivax sp. | reverse complement strand
GTGCATCAGCCAGGGCCGGGTCGAGTTCTACGCGCTGCGCGCCATCGCCAGCGGCGAGGAGATCACGGTCGACTACGGTGAGACCCATCACGAAGGCCGGCTGACCTGCCGCTGCGGCGCGCCGGGCTGCGTCGGCAAACTCTAGCCCTGGCCGCAGCGATGGACCTGTCCGATCCCGAACTGGCCCGTGAGCTGCTCGCCCAGGCACCCGTCATCGCCCTCTTGCTCGACACCGAAGGCCGGGTCGACTACATCAACCCCTGGGGCGAACGCCTGACCGGCCACAGCGCTGCCGACCTCGTCGGCCAGGACTGGTTTGCCACGCTGCTGCCGGCGGCCGAGCAGCCGGCCTCGCGCCAGCGCTTTCTTGACGTCGTCGCCGGCAGCCCGCCACGCGGCATCGTCCATCCCATCCTGACCCGTGACGGCGCGCTGATCAGCGTCGAGTGGAGCGGCCAGCGCCTGCTCGGCGCATCGGGGGCAGTGCGCGGCCTGCTCGCCATCGGCCGCGACGTCACCGAGCGGCTGCGCGCCGAGGCGAATCTGCGCGACAGCGAGCGGCGTTACCGCCAGCTGTTCGACGCCAGCCCGCAACCGATGTGGGTCTACGACCGCGAAACGCTGGCCTTTCTGGCCGTCAACGATGCCGCCGTCGCCCACTACGGCTATGCGCGCGAGCAGTTTCTGGCGATGACGATGCGCGACATCCGGCCGGCCGAAGACCTGGCCCGGCTGGAGGCCGCGGTGGCCGCCAATTCGGCCGGCATCGAGCAGTCGTCCAACTGGCGCCACCGGCTCGCCGACGGTCGCTTGATCGAAGTCGATGTGTCATCGCACGACTTGCCGTTTGAAGGCCGGCCGGCGCGGCTGGTGCAGGTCAGCGACGTCAGCGTGCAGCGGCAGGCCGAGCGCGAACGTGAGCGGCTGCTGGCCGAGCTCAAGCATCTGAACGGCGACGCGGTGGCCGACCGCGACCTGCTCAACAGCGTGCTCGAACGCGTTGATGATGGCTTCGTCGCCCTCGACACCGATTGGCATTACACCTACATGAACCAGCGCGCGGCGACGCTGCTGGGTCGCGACAGCCCCGAGGACTTGCTCGGCCGCCACATCTGGACCGAGTTCCCCGAAGGCGTCGGCCAGCCTGTTCACGCCGCCTACCTGCGCGCCATGGCGACCCAGCAGCCCGAGTTGCTGGAGTCGCACTACGCACCCTGGGACCGCTGGTTCGAGAACCGCATCTACCCGTCGCCCGACGGCTTGTCGGTCTATTTCACCGACATCAGCGCCCGCAAGCACGCCGAGGCCGCGCTGGCCAGCCAGCAGGGCGATCTTGAACGCCTGGTGCTGGAACGCACCCGCCAGCTCGAAGCGGCACGCGACGAAGCCCAGGTCGCCAACCAGGCCAAGAGCCAGTTCCTGTCGCGCATGAGCCACGAGCTGCGCACGCCAATGAACGCCATCCTCGGCTTCGGGCAGTTGCTGGGCATGGAAAGCAGCCTGGGCGCGCGCCAGCAGGAACGCGTGGCCGAGATCCTGCGCGCCGGCCGCCACCTGCTGAGCTTGATCGACGACGTGCTCGACCTGGCGCGCATCGAGTCCGGCGGCGTCACGCTGTCGCCCGAGGCCTTGGTGCTGGCCGATCTGGTCGACGAAGCCTTGCGCATGACCCAGGGCCTGGCGCAGGCGCGCAGCATCCGCATCGACTTGGCCGGCGTCGACGGCGTCATCGTGCGCGCCGACCGTGTGCGCCTGCGCCAGGTGCTGCTGAACCTGCTGACGAATGCCGTCAAGTACAACCGCGAGGCCGGCCTGGTGTCGGTGTCCGCGGCCAATGCCGCGGCGGCCGACCGGGTTCGGCTTGTCGTCGCCGACACCGGCGCCGGCATCGCCGCAGCCCGCCTGCCCGAACTGTTCAAGCCGTTCCAGCGCCTGGGGGCGGAGTTCAGCGAGGTCGAGGGCACAGGCATCGGCCTGACCATCGCCCGCCAGCTGATCGAGTTGATGGGCGGCCAGATCGGTGTCGACAGCCAGGTCGGCGTCGGCTCGCGCTTCTGGATCGAGCTGCCGGCCGCGCAACTGAGCCCGCCGCCAGCGCCGATCGACAGCGCACCCGCCCAGGCGCCAGCAAGTGCCACGCACAGTGCCACCGTGCTCTATGTCGAAGACAACCCGGCCAACCT
>JAUYAJ010000229.1 GCA_030693565.1 Rubrivivax sp. | reverse complement strand
CCGAGCGCGAGGCCGCCGAGCGCGCCCGCCACGCCTTCGCCAACGCCGTCGGCCCGGTGACGCGGCTGGCCGGGCGCGACGTCATCGAACCGCAGCCCGCACTCACGCCGCCCTGGCCGCGCCAGCGTGAGCTCGACGAGCAAGCGGCGCTGCGCGAGGCCTGGTCCGACGAGGTCGATGTCGAGTCGCTGCTGCTCACCGACGACGGCCTGAGCTTTCGGCGCCCTGGCGTCGGCACCGACGTCGTCGTCAAGCTGCGCCGCGGCCTTTGGTCGATTCAGGCGCAGATCGACCTGCACGGCCTGCGCCGCGACCCGGCGCGCGACGCGCTCGCGGCCTTCATCCGCGGTGCCACGCGCAGCGGCCACCGCTGCGTGCGCGTGGTGCATGGCAAGGGCCTGGGATCACCCGGCCGCGAACCCGTGCTCAAGGCCCGCGCGCTGCGCTGGCTGGCGCAGTGCGACGACGTCGTCGCCTTTGCCCAGGCCAGCGGACCGCAAGGCGGCGCCGGCGCACTGATCGTGTTGCTGGCCGGGTCGGCGCGGCGACGGCGGCAGCCGAACCTGGCACCGACGCCGGCAAAGCCAGGCTGAGGTCGGCACTGAGCGGCGCCTGTGCGCGGTAGACCTCAGCCGGGCTGGTTGCGCATCCAGTCGGCGGTGCCGAAGAAGGACTCGGCCAGCCGCTGGGCCAGTGCCGGCTCAAGCGCGTTGTCGTCCATCGCCTGCACCATGCAGGCCATCCACTGATCACGCTCGGCGCTGCCGATGGCGTAAGGCAGATGGCGGGCGCGCAGCATCGGGTGGCCGAAGCGCTCGATGTAGTGGTTGGGGCCGCCGAGCCAGCCGCACAGAAACCAGAACAGCTTGTCGCGCGAACCGTCCAGGCTGGTCGGGTGCAGCTGGCGGATGCCGGCGAACATCGGCTCCAGGTCCATCAAGTCGTAGAAACGGTCGACCAGCGCGCGCACGCCGGGTTCGCCGCCGACACGCTCGAAAGCCGTCGGCGCCGCCGCCTCGCTCACGTCTCGGCAAGCAGCCGCGAGGCCACTGACATCATCGCCACCGCGGCCGGCGCCCCCGGCATGGTCTGCAGCAGCAGCTGACGACGCAGCACCGCTTCACGCACGGCCGGATCGATCGGCAGCTCACCCATCAAATCCAGGCGCACCGGGCTGTCCAGCCCGGGGTTGACGAACTTGTCGATCACCAGTTGCAGCTGCTGGCGCACGGTACGGCCCTCGCCGGGCTTGCGCACCTGGTTGACCAGCAATTGAACGACGCGCCTGCCTTGCGTCTGCGCCAGCACCTTGATGGTGGCGTAGGCGTCGGTCAGCGAAGTCGGCTCGGGCGTTGCCACGGCCAGCACATCGTCGGCCAACGACACGGTGTAGAGCACGACGTCGGAGATGCCCGCGCCGGTGTCGAGCAAGACGCGGTCGAAGCGCGGCGCGACTTCGTCGATGACCTTTTGCAACTGGTCGCGCACCTCGGGCGTCATGCGCGAGTACTCGACCATGCCCGAGCCGGCCAGCAGCACCGAAAAGCCCCCGGGCGCCGGCAGGATGGCGTCGTTCAGCGTGCTCTTGCCGGTGAAGACGTCGTGCAAGGTGATCTTCGGGAACAGATTGAGAACGACGTCGAGGTTGGCGAGCCCGAGGTCGGCGTCCAGCACCAGCACCCGCTGGCCCTGGCGCGCCAGCGCGGCGGCCAGGTTGGCGGCGACAAAAGTCTTGCCAACACCGCCTTTGCCGCTGGTGATGGCTGTGATGCGCGAACGGCGGGGGCCGCGGGCAGCGCTGCGGGCGCCTGACACGAACTCGCTCATTCGAGATCCTGGAACTGCGACGAGTCGAACAGCATGCGCTTTTCTTCGCTGCTGACGAGCGAGACCGCGGCGGCCTCCAGACGCACGAGGTTGCGGCCATCGGCCTTGGCGCGGTAGAGCTGCTGATCAGCGCGCTCGATCCACAGCGTCGGCGTCGAACGCACCCACTGCGGCGCAAACGCGCCGCCAATGCTGACGCTGACCGAGATCTGCTGCGCCGGCCCGACGGTGACCGGGATGCGTTCGATGCGCCGGCGCACACGCTCGGCCACGGTGTCGCCAAAGCTGCTGGGGCAGTTCGGCAGGATGATGGCAAATTCTTCGCCGCCGGTGCGCGCCACCAGGTCCATCGGCCGCACGCAGTCGTGCAGCGCCGCGGCCACCGCCTTCAGCACCAGGTCGCCGGCGGCGTGGCCGTAGGTGTCGTTGACGCGCTTGAAGTGGTCGATGTCCAGCGTCAGCAGCAGCGCCGGCTCGCCGCTGCGGGCGACGCGGTCGATCTCGCGCGCCAGCGCCAGGTCGAAGCTGCGGCGGTTGGCCAGCCCGGTCAGCGCGTCGCGGCTGGACAGGTCGACCAAGGCGTCGATCAGCCCTTGCAGCCACTCGCCGCTACCTGGCCGGCCGGCAGGTGCCGGTTGACCCGAGTGGTCGAGCAATTGCAAAGCACGCTCGAGCCGCAGAGCGGCCGGGTCGGGCGTGAGATTGGGCGAGGGTCGGTCCACGAAGGTCGCAAAAAGCGAAGTTGCGGCAGTCTAGCAGTGCAGTTTTGCCGTCGCGGTGCCGATAAGAGGGGAGTAACGCCCGCAAATGCACCACTGGCGCCGCGTCGCCGCTGGCGACACTGCGCTCCGAAGTCTCTTACCCGGCCCAGGTTCGCGCCCGCCGCCTTGATGATGAATGCTGTACTGCAACCGGCCGCCACCGACAACGAGTTCGTGCTCTCCGGCGCCGACTTCGACCGCATCCGCAAGCTCATCTACCAGCGCGCCGGCATCAGCCTGCACGCCGGCAAGCAAGCCATGGTCTACAGCCGGCTGTCGCGGCGGCTGCGCGAGACCGGCCACCGCTCTTTCGGCGACTACCTGCAGGACCTGGAAAAAGGTGGCAGCGAAGCCGAGTGGCAGGAATTCGTCAACTGCCTGACGACCAACCTGACCGCCTTCTTCCGCGAAGAGCATCACTTCCACGCCCTCGCCGAGGACCTCAAGGCGCGCGGCAACCGGCCGTTGCGGCTGTGGTGCAACGCCGCGTCGACCGGCGAAGAGCCTTACTCGCTGGCGATGCAGGTGCTGGAATCGATGGGCGCTTCGGCCTCGGCGCAGCTGGTCTGCAGCGACATCGACACCAAGGTGCTGGCCACCGCGCAGCGCGGCGTCTACGCCGCCGACGCCCGCGGCCTCAGCCCGGAGCGGCTGCGGCGCCACTTCCAGCGCGGCACCGCCGCCAACAGCGGCTTCATCCGCGCCCGGCCCGAACTGGCGCGGCTGATCGACTTCCGCAGCTTCAACCTGATGAGCCCGAGCTGGGCCAGCCTGGGCGAGCCCTTCGACATCGTCTTCTGCCGCAACGTGATGATTTATTTCGACGGCCCGACGCAGCGCAAGGTGCTCGAACGCACGCATGCGGTGATGAAGCCTGGCGGCCTGCTCTACGTCGGCCACTCGGAGAACTTCACCGAGGCGCGGGACTTGTTCCGCCTTCGCGGCAAGACCATTTATGAGCGCGCCTGACGCAAGCTGATCTCAAGACTCACCGGCACACACCGATATCCAGCCATGTCACTCGCCGTCCACACCGCCACGTCGTCCCGCCCCGCTGCGGCCGCTCCCACGCGCCTGGAACGTCTGAAGGCGCAGTCGCGCCGTCCGGGCGAGGCGTCCTTCTTCTTCTTCGAAGCCCACTTCCGCAACGAAGCGGTCAAGGTGCTGCCAGGTGAATACTTCGTCCACGACGAAGACATCCTCATCATGACCACGCTGGGCTCGTGCATCGCCGCCTGCCTGTGGGACCGCGAACGCCGCATCGGCGGCATGAACCACTTCATGCTGCCCGACGGCGGCGGCGCGCAGGACAGCGGGCGCTACGGCTCGTTCGCGATGGAGTTGCTGATCAACGAGATGATCAAGCGCGGCGCCACCCGCTCGACGATGGAAGCCAAGGTGTTCGGCGGCGGCGCCGTCATCAGCGGCATGAACAGCATCAACGTCGGCGAGCGCAACACCACCTTCGTGCTCGACTACCTGCGCACCGAACGCATCAGCGTGGTGTCCAAAGACGTGCTCGACATCCATCCGCGCAAGGTCTGCTTCCTGCCCGCCGGCGGCAAGGCCATGGTCAAACGCCTGGCGTCGGCCAACACCGAGGCACTGGCCGCGCAGGAACGCGCCGCCGCCGCCAAGCCAACCCCCGCCGGCAGCGGCAGCGGTTCGATCGATTTGTTCTGAGAGAGACAGCCCCATGGCAAAAACACGCGTGGTCGTGGTTGACGATTCGGCGCTGGTGCGCGGCCTGCTGACCGAAATCATCAACCGCCAGCCCGACATGACTTGCGTCGGCGCCGCCGCCGACCCCTTGGTGGCGCGCGAGATGATTCGCAGCCTGGACCCCGATGTCATCACGCTGGACATCGAGATGCCGCGCATGGATGGCATCGAATTCCTCTCCAAGCTGATGCGGCTGCGGCCGATGCCGGTGGTGATGGTGTCGACGCTGACCGAGCGCGGCGCCGACGTCACCTTGCGCGCGCTCGAGCTCGGTGCGGTCGACTTCGTCGCCAAGCCCAAGCTCGGCGTCAGCGACGGCTTGCGCCAGCTCGGCGCCGACATCACGGAAAAGATCCGCG
>JAUYAJ010000228.1 GCA_030693565.1 Rubrivivax sp. | reverse complement strand
CTTTCGGCGCGCAGAAGATCAACCTGCACGCTGCCGCCAGCCCGCTGGCGCCGCATGCGCGCCAGCCGGTACCGGGCTCGGCCGACCTGTGCTTCGTGGTCGCCACGCCGCTGGCCGAGGTGCTGGCCCACCTGGCGCGCTGCGGCGTCGCCGTCGAGGCCGGCCCGGTGGCGCGCACCGGCGCTGTCGGCGCCATCGAGTCGGTCTACCTGCGTGACCCCGACGGCAACCTGCTCGAGTTGTCGCAGTACCGCGCCTAGGCCACCGATGACCCGCAGCCTGCGCATGCTGACCCGCTACACCGCCTGGGCCGATGCGCGCCTGTTCGACGCGCTGGCGGCGCTGCCCGCGGGTGTCGCCGAGGCCCGGCGCGAAGGCCGCAGCGCCAGCATGCTGAGCACGCTGGGCCATTGCCAGGTCGTCGACCTGATCTGGCAGGCGAACCTCGAAGGGCGCGCGCATGGTTTTGAGTCGCGCCAGATGGCGGCGTTGCCGGCGCTGGCGGCGCTGGCAGCCAAACAAGCCGAACTCGACCGCTGGTACATAGCCCGCGCCGACACGCTGGCGCCCGACGCGCTGGACGAAGTGCTGCCGTTCAGCTTCGTCGGCGGCCGTGCGGGTGCGATGTCGCGCGCCGAGATGCTGCTGCACGTCGTCAACCACAAGACCTACCACCGCGGCTATGTCGCCGAAATGCTGTACGCCGCCGGCCAGCAGCCGCCGGCCATGGACCTGACCGTGTACCTGCGCGACGCCGCGCCTGCAGCATGAGCACCGATGCGCTGCGCCTCGAGCTGCGTGGCATCACCAAGCAGTACCCGTCGGTGCGCGCCAACGACGCCATCAGCCTGCGCGTGCAGCCGGGCGAGATCCACGCCGTGCTGGGCGAGAACGGTGCCGGCAAGAGCACGCTGATGAAGATCATCTACGGCGCGGTGGCGGCCGACGCCGGCGAGATGCGCTGGAACGGCGAGCCGGTCAGCGTCAAGAGCCCGGCGGCGGCGCGCGCGCTGGGCATCAGCATGGTCTACCAGCATTTCTCGCTGTTCGACACCCTGACCGCGGCCGAGAACGTCTGGCTCGGCCTGGACCAGCGCATGACGCTGGCCGAGGTGGTGAGCCGCATCACCGAGGTGGCGGCGCGCTACGGGCTGGCGGTCGACCCGCTGCGGCCGGTGCACACGCTCAGCGTCGGTGAGCGCCAGCGCGTCGAGATCGTGCGCGCGCTGCTCAGCGAGCCGCAGTTGCTGATCCTCGACGAGCCGACCTCGGTGCTGACGCCGCAGGCGGTTGAAAGCCTGTTCGTCACGCTGCGCCAGCTGGCCGAGCGCGGCTGCGCCATCCTCTACATCAGCCACAAGCTCGACGAAATTCGCGCGCTGTGCCACCGCTGCACGGTGCTGCGCGGTGGCAAGGTCACGGGCGAGGTCGACCCGCGCGAGCAAAGCAATGCCAGCCTGTCGCGGCTGATGATCGGCGCCGAGGCGCCGGCACTGCAGCATCGCCAGGCCGCGCCCGGCGCGGTGGTGCTGGGCGTGCGCGCGCTGAGCCTGGCGCGCGAATCGCCGTTCGGCACCGCGCTCGACGGCCTGAGCCTGCAAGTGCGCGCCGGCGAGGTGGTGGGCATCGCCGGCGTCTCGGGCAATGGTCAGCAGGAGCTGATGGCGGCGCTGTCCGGCGAGGACGTTCGCGCAGCGCCGGGTTCGGTGACGCTGTTCGGCCAGGACATCGCGCGCGCCGGTCCGCGCCAGCGCCGCGCGCTCGGCCTGCACTTCGTTCCCGAAGAGCGGCTGGGCCGCGGCGCCGTGCCGACGCTGTCGCTGGCGCAGAACACCTTGCTCACGCGCACCGAGGCCGTGCGCGCCGGCGGCTGGCTGCAGCTGGGCCGGATGCAGCGGCTGGCCGAGGAGTTGATCGCGCGCTTCCACGTGCGCGCCGGCGGCGCCGGTGCGGCGGCGCGTTCGCTGTCGGGCGGCAATTTGCAGAAGTACCTCGTCGGCCGCGAGATCGACGCCCGGCCCAAGCTGCTGATCGTCTCGCAGCCGACCTGGGGCGTCGATGTCGGCGCGGCGGCGCAGATCCGCGGCGAGTTGCTGGCTTTGCGCGACGCCGGCTGCGCGCTGCTGGTGGTCAGCGAGGAACTCGACGAACTGTTCGAGATCAGCGACCGCCTGCTCGTCATCGCCAAGGGCCGCTTGTCGCCCAGCGTGGCAACTGCCGATGCCCAAACCGAGACCATCGGCGAGTGGATGTCGGGCCTGTGGCCGCAGGAGGCGCAGCATGCTCAGGCTTGAAGCGCGGCCGCAGCCGTCGCGGCTGATGTCGCTGGCCTCGCCGCTGCTGGCGCTGGCGGTCACGGTGCTGATCGGCGTGCTGCTGTTCGTGCTGCTCGGCAAGGACCCGCTGCGCGGCTTGCAGATGTTCTTCTGGGAGCCGATCAAGAGCGCCTACGCGGTGTCCGAACTGCTGGTCAAGGCGACGCCGCTGCTGCTGATCGCGCTCGGGCTGTCGGTGTGCTTTCGCTCCAACGTCTGGAACATCGGCGCTGAAGGCCAGTTCATCCTCGGCGCGCTGGCTGCCGGCTGGGTGGCGATGCAGGCCGGCCCGCAGACGGCCTGGCTGGGGCGCGGCATCGTCGTGCCCATCCTGCTCGCCGGCATGCTCGGCGGCATGGCCTGGGCGGCCATCGTGGCCTTTCTGCGCGACCGCTTCAATGCCAACGAAATCCTGGTCAGCCTGATGCTGGTCTACGTGGCCGTGCAGCTGCTGGGCTACCTGGTGTTCGGGCCCTGGAAAGACCCCAAGGGCTACAACTTCCCGCAAAGCATCAGCTTCCTGCCCGAGACGCGCATCCCGCGCCTGGTCGACGGCTTTCGCACCAGCATCGGCACGCCGATCGCACTGGTCGCGGTGCTGGGCTTCTGGGTGCTGATGTTCCGCACCTACGCCGGTTTCCAGCTCCAGGTCGGCGGGCTGGCGCCGCTGGCGGCGCGTTTTGCCGGTTTCTCGTCGCGTCGCGCGCTGTGGACGGCGCTGCTGCTGTCGGGCGCGATGGCCGGGTTGGCCGGGGCGCTGGAGGTGGCTGGCCCGCTCGGCCAGCTCACACCTTACGTGCCGGTGGGCTATGGCTTTGCCGCCATCATCGTCGCCTTCGTCGGCCGGCTGCACCCGGTCGGGGTGATCTTCGCCGCGCTGCTGATGAGCATGTTCTACATCGGCGGCGAGCTGGCGCAGTCGCGCCTGGGGCTGCCCAAGTCGCTGACCGGCGTCTTCCAGGGCCTGCTGCTGTTCACGCTGCTGGCCTGCGACACCTTGATCCACCACCGGCTGCGCTGGCGCGCCGCCCGAGGCCATTGAGATGGACGCCATTGCGCTGCTGATCGCCGCCACGCTGAACGCCGGCACCGTGCTCGCGCTGGCCGGCCTGGGCTTGCTGATCAACGAGCGCGCCGGCATCGTCAACCTGGGCGCCGAAGGCATGCTGCTGGTGGCCGCGATCGCCGGCTTTGCCACCGCGGTGAGCAGCGGCAGCGACCTGCTCGGCTTTGCCGCCGGTGCCGGCGCCGGTGCGCTGATGGCGCTGGCCTTCGGCGTGCTGGTGATCTGGCTCGGCACCAACCAATACGCCACCGGGCTGGCGCTGAGCCTGTTCGGCGCCGGCTTCTCGGCTTTTGTGGGCATCGGCTTCACCCAGGCGCAGATCGGCGAGCGGCCGAGCTTTCGCATTCCCTGGCTGGCCGACATCCCCTTCGTCGGCCCGGCGCTGCTGCGCCAGCACCCGATGGTCTACGCCGCCATCGCGCTGGCGGCGCTGATCGCCTGGTTTCTCTACCGTTCGCGCGCCGGGCTGGTGCTGCGCGCGATCGGCGAGTCGCCCGAATCGGCGCATGCGCTGGGCTACCCGGTGCGGCGCATCCGGCTGGCCGCAGTGATGACCGGCGGCGCGCTGTGCGGCCTGGGCGGCGCTTATGTCTCGGTGATTTACACCCCGCTGTGGGTCGAGGGCATGATCGCCGGCAAAGGCTGGATCGCGCTCGCGCTGACCACCTTCGCCACCTGGCGGCCGGCGCGCGTGCTGCTGGGGGCCTACCTGTTCGGCGGCGTCACCATGCTGCAGTTCCACCTGCAAGGCCAGGGCGTGCAGGTGGCCAGCCAGCTGCTGTCGATGCTGCCATACCTGGCCACCATCGTG
>JAUYAJ010000222.1 GCA_030693565.1 Rubrivivax sp. | reverse complement strand
TCGAGCGCTCGACCTCGATCGTGAAGTCGACGTGGCCCGGGGTGTCGATGATGTTGATGCGGTGCTCGGGCAGCGACAAGTCCATGCCCTTCCAGAAGCAGGTCGTCGCAGCCGAGGTGATCGTGATGCCACGCTCCTGCTCCTGCTCCATCCAGTCCATGGTCGCAGCGCCATCGTGCACTTCGCCGATCTTGTGGTTCACACCCGTGTAGAACAGGATGCGCTCGGTCGTGGTGGTCTTTCCGGCATCGATGTGCGCGGAAATACCGATGTTGCGGTAGCGCTCGATGGGGGTCTTGCGGGCCATGATGTCACTCCAAATACGTGGGCCGCTCTCGGGTCGGTGTTAACCCGTAAGAGCGGCCGAAAGCAGGAAAATCAGAAACGGAAGTGCGAGAACGCTTTGTTCGCTTCTGCCATGCGGTGGACTTCGTCGCGCTTCTTCATCGCGCCGCCGCGGCCTTCGCTGGCCTCGAGCAACTCGTTGGCCAGACGCTGAGCCATCGACTTCTCGCCGCGCTTGCGCGCCGCCTCCTTGAGCCAGCGCATTGCCAGCGCCTGACGACGGACCGGGCGAACTTCCACGGGGACCTGGTAGTTCGCACCGCCGACGCGGCGTGACTTCACTTCGACCATCGGCTTGATGTTGTTCATGGCGACCATGAAGATCTCCAGCGGATCCTTGCCGGCCTTGGCTTCGATCTGCTCAAGCGCACCGTAGATGATGCGCTCGGCGACGGCCTTCTTGCCAGATTCCATGATGACGTTCATGAACTTGGACAGATCCACAGAGCCGAACTTCGGGTCCGGCAGGATCTCGCGCTTGGGTACTTCGCGGCGACGTGGCATGACACTCTTCCTTTTCTTGCTTCAGTTGGCACCGGCCCAAGGCCAGCACCGCGGAGGAGCCATCCGGCCCTCCACTTACTCGGCAGGCCAGCAGGCCCACCGCAACAGGCGGCGCGACCCGAAAGCCGCCGCCGCACGAACTGCGCCGGCCCGCAGGGGCCGGTCGGCCGTCAGGCCTTCTTCGGACGCTTGGCGCCGTACTTGGAACGCGATTGCTTGCGATCCTTGACGCCCTGCAGGTCAAGCGAGCCACGCACGATGTGGTAGCGCACGCCAGGCAGGTCTTTGACCCGGCCGCCGCGCACCAGCACGACGCTGTGCTCTTGCAGGTTGTGGCCTTCGCCGCCGATGTAGGAGATGACCTCGAAGCCGTTCGTCAGCCGCACTTTGGCGACCTTTCGCAGCGCCGAGTTCGGCTTCTTGGGCGTCGTTGTGTAGACGCGCGTGCAGACGCCGCGTCGCTGCGGACTGTTCTGCATCGCAGGCGACTTAGACTTCGTGGCTTCGACCTGACGGCCGTGGCGCACGAGCTGGTTGATGGTTGGCATAGGTAACCTGTTCCCGTTTGAAGTCACACCGTTCTTTTCGGGAATGCGCTGCGCACTTCAATGGGAGTCTGGCCCTCTGGCGGGCGCGCGCACCAAGGCTTGGTGCAGCGTTTGGGCCTCTCGATTCAGGATCGATACGGGGCCCACCCGGGGGGACCGCTCAGCAAAGAGCGCGGCAATGTGTGCCGAAAAGCCTTCCATTATATTCGCACTGGACCAAGCCGGCAAGCCATGCCCCCGATCACATCACAATCCCGCGCCGAAAGTCCTCGCCTGGCAGCGCCAGAAGCCCCGCCGGCGGTGGTCCTGGACACCAACGCCGTGCTCGACTGGCTGGTGTTTCGCGACCCCGGCATGCAGCCGCTGGGCGACTGGATCAGTCGCGGCATGGCGCGCTGGGTCACCACGGCCGCAATGCGGATCGAGCTGGCGCACATGCTCGGGCACCGTTCGCTGCACGCATGGAAGCCAGAAGGTGAGCGCGTACTGTCTGTGTTCGACAGCCTGAGTAGGTTCATTGCCTCGCCGCAGCCAGCCCGGGTGCCACCACTTCGCTGCAGCGATGCCGACGATCAGATGTTCATCGACCTGGCACTGAGCTGCCCTGCGCGATGGCTGATCACACGCGACCGCGCATTGCTCAAGCTGGCCCGCCGGGCACGCGCCTTGGGGGTCGAGGTGCTGACCCCGCCCGCGTGGTGCGCCCGCCACGCGCCGGCTGTTTCCCCGCCTGACGCGCATCAACCCTGAGGTCGACACTGGCTTGCGACATCGCAGCCTGGCATGAAAAAGGGCGGCCGAAGCCGCCCTCTTGAAGCGCAAGGTCTGCGCTTACTCGGCTTGCTCGCCAGCCGCCGCAGCTGCCGCGGTGGCAGCGTCGACATTGGCCATCTGCACCGCCGCCAGCTCTTCGGCCTCTTGCAGCGCGATGGCGCGGCGCTCGGTCTCGGCCATGGCTTCCTTGGCGCGGCGTGCGTCGTGGAAGGCCATGCCGGTGCCGGCCGGGATCAGGCGCCCGACGATGACGTTCTCCTTCAGGCCACGCAGCTCGTCGCGCTTGCCCATGATGGCAGCCTCTGTGAGCACGCGGGTCGTTTCCTGGAAGGAAGCGGCCGAGATGAAGGAGTCGGTCGACAAGCTGGCCTTGGTGATGCCCAGCAACACGTCGGCGTGGGTGGCGATCACCTTGCCTTCGGCGCGCAAGGCATCGTTGGTGTCCAGCAGCGACGCACGCTCGACCTGTTCACCATTGATGTACTTGCTGTCGCCGGCGTTGACGATCTGCACGCGGCGCAGCATCTGGCGCACGATCACCTCGATGTGCTTGTCGTTGATCTTCACGCCCTGCAGACGGTAGACGTCCTGCAC
>JAUYAJ010000220.1 GCA_030693565.1 Rubrivivax sp. | reverse complement strand
GTCGTACAGCCCGCCACCCGCGGGGCTTGCGCCTGTTGCCAGGCGTCGAAAATGGTGAACTGAGGCTGCGCGCGCCGTGCTCAGCTCGATGTCAGCACCAGGCCGAGCGCGGTCAGCGACGCCATCATCAGCACGACCCAGTAGTTCAAGGCGAGTGTTTTCATGGTCGATCCATCTCGTTGTTGGCTGGGCGCAGGCCTGCCGGGCCGAGGTGGGTGCTGGCGCGCGGCGACGCTGCGGCCAGCATCACCCAGCGCGGCGGAAAAACGGCTTTCGACGGCGGCGCGCATGGCAGGCGATCAGCCGCGAGTGGGCCGACGGCCGAACAGGCCGATCAAGGCCACCAGTGCCGCCCCAGCAGCCGCTGCGATCAGCACCGATTTCACCGGCTCGTCCTTGATGTAGTCCAAGGTGCTGTCTCGGGCGCGAAGACTGGCCTGGCGCAGGTGCTGCGAGCCGTCGTGCAAGGCGTCCACGCCGCGCTGCGCCAGGGCGCTGGCCTGCTGGCTGGCACGGTCCAGGAGCGGCGCGGCCTGGTCGACAAGGCGTTGCGTGGTGACGGGGGTTGAGCTTGAAAACATGGGCATTCCTTGGGCTGGGGTCGAAGTACGAATCGGTGTGGGCTGGGCCAGCGGCAGCGCATGGGCTGCACAGGCGCGCCTTCAGCGCTTGCGGATCGCGCCGAACAGGAAGCTGGCCACCGCCAGGATGGCAAAGACGATGAACAGGATCTTGGCGATGCCCACGGCGCTGGCGGCGATGCCGCCGAAACCGAACAAAGCGGCGATCAAGGCGATGACGAAGAAGACAACGGCGTAGTGCAGCATGGCGAGACTCCTGACATGTCGGGCGGACCTTCCACCCTGTGGTGCGGCGCCGGTTGAACCTGGGTGCCGCTGCGGTGAACCCAGTGTGGCCGGGCGGCTTCACCGCAGCCATAGGTTGTCCGGCCGCCGCCTTGTCAGGCGAGTGAGCGGCTGCACGTAGGACAAGGCCGACGAGTCCGCAGCGCTGCTGCGAACTCAGGTCTCGACCGGCTCCGCGTCGGCGCTGGACTCAGGCATCGTCACCTGCAGCCGTGTGCCCTGGCCAGGCGCGGACACCACCACCAGCGCGCCGCCAACGGCCTCGACACGAAAGCGCATGCCCACCAGGCCATAGGCCGAAGTGGGCGGCACGGTGGTGTCGAAGCCGATGCCGTCGTCGCGCACCGACAACTCGACCTGGCCGTCGAGCGCCGCCAGCTTGACCCAGACGCGGCGCGCGCGCGCGTACTTGCTGATGTTGGTGATTGCTTCCTGCACCAGCCGATAGACCATCAGTTCGGCGGCAGCGCTGAGCTTGACAGGGGTCAGTTCGCATTCGACCTCGACACCCGATTGCTCGGCGAACTCGCGCGCCAGGATTTCCAGCGTGGCCACCAGTCCCAGATTGCCCAGCGTCGAGGGGCGCAAGTCCTCGATGATGCTGCGTCCCAGCGCGATGCTCTGGTTCAGCGTGTCCACCAGGTGGGCCAGGCGTTCCAGTGCTTCGGGCGCGGTGCCGGCCAGGCGCGACTTGATGCGCGCCGCATCCAGCTTGGCCGAGGTCAGCAGCGCGCCGAGCTCGTCGTGCAGGTTGCGCGCCAGGCGGTTGCGCTCGTCTTCGCGCGCGGTCAACAAGTGGGTCGTCAACTCGGTCAGCTGCGCCGTGCGCTGCTTGACCTCGACATCCAGGCGGTCGCGATCGAGCAGCACCGCGTTCTTCAGCGCCTGCTGTTCCTGCCGCAGCAACCAGGCCTGACGAAGGTACATGTACAAGGCCAGCAGGCCGATGGCGCCCAAGGCCGCCAAGGCCAGGCGGCTGAGCAGCAGCGTGCGGTACAAGTCGTCACGGCCACGCGCGACCTTCAGTGCCTCGTGCTCCTTCAGGGCGGCAGCGTGCTCACGAATGGCGGTCATTTGCGCGCGGCCGATGTCGCCGAGCACGAACTCCGCACTCTCCAGTCGCTTGCCGTCCTGACGCCGGCGTATGGTGGCCGCCAGCTCGGACAGCTTGGCTTCGGTCAGCGTGTGCAGCGGGACGAGCATGGCCTGCGCCAGCGTTTCGTCGGTGTAGTAGCGGTCGAGGAAGCCGAGCGTCGCGGCGACCTCCTGGCGGGCCTTGTCGAAGAGTTCGAGGTGCTCCGATCGGCTGGTCAGCAAATAGCCCCGCTGGCCGGTCTCGGCGTCGAGCACGCTCTGGTTCAAGCCCTGGATGCGCGTGCGCACCGCCTCCATCGTGCCCAGCTGGTCGAGCGTGCGCACGGCCTGCCAGTACGAGCCCTCGCTGATCAGCAGCAACAGCACCGCCGCCACACAGGCCAGCGGGAAGACGATCGGGTTGTGTTTGACGACCGTGCCGAGGTTCATCTTCATGCCTTGCTTGGAATCATGTGATCATGCGCCATGGAGCACCGCCAAAGACCATGATCCGCATCGCCATCGTCGACGACCACGCCATCGTGCGCGCCGGACTGCGCCAGTTCTTTTCCGACCAGGTCGACTTCGCCGTCGTCGCCGAAGCGAGCAACGG
This sequence comes from Rubrivivax sp., assembly GCA_030693565.1. GTDB lineage: Bacteria > Pseudomonadota > Gammaproteobacteria > Burkholderiales > Burkholderiaceae_C > Rubrivivax. The sequence goes on along the minus strand of JAUYAJ010000220.1, from coordinate 4,592 downwards.
GCGCGAGGCGCTTGACATCGTGCGCCAGGGCGAGGTCGATGTCATCGTGATGGACATCTCGATGCCTGGGCAAAGCGGGGTCGACGCCCTGGCGGCCATCAGGGCGCGCGCGCCCGACCTGCCGGTGCTGATCCTGAGCGGATTTGCCGAAGAGCACTACGCCACCACGCTGCTGCGCCAGGGCGCCAGCGGTTACCTGAACAAGGACTGCGACCCCGAGGAGATCGTCAAGGCGATCCGCACGGTGGCACGCGGGCGGAAATACATCACCGCCGGGGTGGCCGAGCGTCTGGCCGACGGCTTGAGCGGCGGCGGCGACCAGCCGGCGCACGAACTGCTGTCCGAGCGCGAGTTGCAGGTGTTCCTGCGCCTGGCCAAGGGCGAGACCATCGGCCACATGGCGCAGAGCATGTCGCTCAGCGTCAAGACCGTCAGCACCTACCGCACCCGGGTGATGGAAAAGATGGCGCTCGAGTCGAACAGCGACCTGACCTACTACGCGCTGAAGAACGGCTTGATTCAATAGTGCCCGTCAGGCCAGCGTTTCCGCGACGCTGCGCGGGCACTCGCCGGCGGCCAGCTGGTCGCAGTACTGCATGAGTGCTTCGATCTCGTTGGATTTGTCGAACACCCGGTCGGCGCCCAGCGCCAGGCATTTGCGGCGCATGTCGGGCGTGGCGTGGTTGCTCAGCACGACCATGCGGTAGCGCTGCGCCAGCGCGCGCGCTGCCCTGAGCACGCCCAGGCCCGAGCCGCGTTTGAGGAAGATGTCGACGATCACCAGGTCGACCGGGTGATCGGCCTCGGCGAGCCACTGCAGCGCCGTCGTTTCGTCCTCGGCGGTGCCGACCACGCGCACCGGCACCAGCTCTTCGAGCGTGGCGATCAGGTTCTCGCGGATGACCGGACTGTCTTCAACGATGTAGGTGTTGAGCATGTGCGTGGACCGCACCAAGGCCATGAAGCGTGCGCCCCGGTGCGCGGGTGAGGGAAGTTGTCAGGTCAGGCGCTGGCGGCGCAGAGCTGTTGCCGGATGCTGGCCAGCCTGCCCGAGTGTGCGCGTCCCGGCGCCGACCCGCATTCGGCGAATGCCCTCGCGCGGTGTAGGACCCAGCCTACCTGACCCGCCGGCCGTGGGCGCGAACGCTGCCAGCGGCCTGCGGCGCGCGTAGGACTTCGACTACTGGCGCCAGCGGCGCCGTCCGCTGTGCGCCGGGTCAAGCCGGCTGCATGCTCCGGTCAACCGATGGCTGCCGCTCATCGGGTCGCGGCGCCTGTCGCTACCGGGCTCAACAGGAGACACGCATGAACACCGTCTTGAAATCCGCCGTGGCAGCCGCCGCGATGGCCTTGGCCGCGCAGGCGATGGCGCAAGTGACCTTCTACGAACACGACAACTTTCAAGGCCGCACCTTCACCACCGCGCGCCAGGTCAGCAACTTCAACGACTCGGGCTTCAACGACCGTGCGTCGGCGGTCGTGGTGCTGGGCGGCCCTTGGGAAGTGTGCGAGCACTCAGCTTTCGGTGGCCGCTGCACAGTGTTGCGTGCGGGCCAGTACCCGTCGCTGACCGCCATGGGGCTGAACGACCGCATCTCTTCGGTGCGACCGATGAGCCGCGATGCACGCGTTGATGACAGCCGCTACGCGCCCGCGGCCACGCCGGCCTACGACAACCGCCGGCGCAAGGACGAACGCCTGTACGACGCCGACGTCACCTCGGTGCGCGCCGTGCTGGGCACGCCCGGGCAGCGCTGCTGGGTCGAGCGCGAGCAAGTGGCCACTGAGCAGCGCGACAACCGCGTGCCGGGGGCCCTGATCGGCGCCGTGCTCGGCGGCGTGCTTGGCCACCAGGTCGGTGGCGGCAGCGGGCGCGACATCGCCACTGTGGGCGGCGCAGTCGCCGGTGCTGTCGTTGGCGCGAAGGTCGGGCGCGGGGACGCGCAAGACGCGCAGACCCGCGACGTGCAGCGCTGTACCGGGGAAGCGGGCGGCGCCCGTCCAGGCTACTGGGATGTGACTTACCACTTCCGCGGCGAAGACCACCGCGTTCAGATGACCACCGCGCCCGGCGCCACCGTCAAGGTCAACCGCCGCGGCGAGCCGCGGATCTGACAACAGGCTTGGCAACAAGTACGCTAAATTGGCAACACAGGAGACATCACATGCTGGAAACCATTGCAGTCATTTTGCTTGTACTGTGGCTACTGGGCCTGGTCAGTTCCTACACGATGGGCGGCTTCGTCCACATCCTGCTGGTCATCGCGGTCGTCGTGATCCTGATCCGCCTCATCCAGGGGCGACGCTTGTGACGCCGCGCGCAGCGGTCCCGCCCTCAGTTTCTCAACCGGAGTGAAGACGATGAATGGCATTAAGATGACCGCGCTGATACTGATCGTGGCCGGTGCGCTGGGTTTGGCTTACGGCAGCTTCAGCTTCACGAAGGAAACGCACCAGGCCAAGATCGGGCCGCTTGAACTGTCGGTCAAGGAAAAGCAAACCGTCAACGTGCCGGTCTGGGCCGGCATCGGCGCCATCGTCATCGGCGGCGCGCTGCTGCTGTTCGGCGGCAAGCGCGGCTAAAGCCACGCCGTGTTCATGCGCGCGCTCGGCACTCAGGTGCCGAGCAACTCACCCAGCGGCTTGAGGTCATCGACACGGTCGCACAAGGCCTTGAGCATGAGCAGGATGGGCATGCCCAGAAACAGGCCCCAGGCGCCCCACAGCCAGCCGAAGGCGAGCACACCGACGAACACCGTCACGGGGTTCAGCCGGCTGGCGCGGCTGGTCAGCCACGGGGTGAGCAGATTGCCCGATAGCGTGTGCAGCGCCAGTGAGACCCCGGCAAGCAGCAAGCCCATCTCGACGCTGCCGAACTGCACGAAGGCCGCCAGCGCCGAGCCGCCCGTGACGGCGATGGCGCCAATGTACGGAATGAAATTGAGCACGAAAGCCAGCACGCCCCAGACGGCGGCATGCTCGACGCCGATCGCCATGTAGGCCAGCCAAGTCGCCACGCCAACGATGGCGCTGATCAAGACCAGCACCAGCAGGTAGCGCTGAATCTGCTCGGTGATCTCGTCGAGCGCTTGCACCGTGATCTTCTTGCGCGCGAAGGTGGGCCCGGCCAGCCTGACCATCTTGCGGCGAAAGGTGTCGCCAGAGGCGAGCAGGAAAAAAGTGATGAAGAGCACCACCACGGCCTGCCCGATCGATGCTGCCATCCCGGGCAGGCTGGTCCAGAGGTAGTCCTTGAGGTTGAACTGGGGCTTCTCGATCTGCACCCGGGTCACGCCGCGCGCTGCGGCGGGCGGACCCGAGCTGCTTTCCTTGGCGGCCTGCTCGATCTGGGTGGCCGCCGCCTGCACTTTGTCGATCGTCGTCGCGGGTTGATTGCGCTGGGCGCGCGCGGCCTGGCGGATCTTTTGCGCGGCCGCTGGCAGGGATTCGACGAACCGGGTGGCGTCGTCGCTCAGTGCATAGACGGTCCAACCGGTGCCGCCGACCAGCGTGACCATCAGCAGCGCGGCGGCTCCGGCGCGCGGCAGGCGCAGGCCTTGCAGGCGGTCGACAGCGGGCCGCAGTGCGTAGCTGAAGGTCAGGCCCAGCATCAGCGGGATGAACACCGCGCTGGCCCAGTGCAGCATGAAGATGACGCCGAGCAGGGCCAATAGCGCCAGCAACACCAGCGACGCGCTGCGCTGATCCACCGGCATGTGCAACACCGGCGCCGCGGGTGCAGCCTCGCCGCGCGGTGGGGAATCGGTGGCGGTGGGCGGGGTCTCAAGCATGCAATAGCGTAATGCAATGGACCGCCGAGCGTGTGGCCGGCCCGGCATGAAAGCGCCGAGGTCTTGGCGGCCTGTTGTCCTACCGGGCTTTGGGCCGGTCTCCGATGGTGCACGAAGAGGCTTGGGGCCACAGTCCTACTCATCAAAGAGCCCCGCGCGGCGCGCCGTGCGGCCGGTCCGAATCACAAGCGAGTGAGCAAGCACCATGAAGACCCTGACCCTCCTGAGCCACCTGAGCCTTGCTGTGGCCGCTGCTGCAACAGTGCTGCCGACTCAGGCCGCGACCAACATCGGCGTGTCGATCGGCATCAACGCACCCGGCCAGTACGGGCGCATCGACATCAACAACTACCCGCGGCCGGTGCTGGAAATCCAGCAGCCGATCATCTTTGCGCCGTCGCCGGTCGCGATCTACCAGCGGCCCATCTACCTTTACGTGCCGGCCAAGCACCGCGACAACTGGGGCCGTTATTGCGGCGGCTACAGCGCCTGCGGGCAGCCGGTGTACTTCGTGCAGGAAGCCTGGGTTCGCGACGAGTACCGCCGTGAACACGACAACCGCAACGGCCGCAAGGACTTCAAGGATCGCGACCGCAAGGACAACGACCGTGGCCGCGGCAAGGGCCATGGCAAACGCGACGATTGACCCACCGCGCCCCGGAACGGATCCGGGTCGTTTGACTTCAACCCCCAAGGAGCTCACATGAACCACCAGCACATTGTTTCCGTCCTCGCCCTGACAGCCAGCGTCATGCTGGTCGGTTGCGCCGGCATGTCGCGCCAGGAAGTCAGCACCGTCAC
>JAUYAJ010000216.1 GCA_030693565.1 Rubrivivax sp. | reverse complement strand
GGCGACGCTGTCGGAGTTCGGGCTGCCGCTCGAGCGTTTCCTGCAGTGGTCGCTGGCCAGCTTCCAGCTCGCCACGCTGGCGGCGCTGGCCGCCAGCGCGCTGGCGCTGGGGCTGGGCTTTGCGCTGCGCCGGCGCCGCCGCGGCGGCCTGCTGCAGGTGGCCGCGCGTGTGCTCTCGCTGGGCTACGCGGTGCCGGGCGCGGTGGTCGCCATCGGCATCCTGCTGCCGGTGGGCTGGCTGCAGGCGCGCTTCCCCGACGCCCCGGTGTCGGGCATCGTCACCGGCACCGTGTTCGGCCTGCTCTACGCCTACCTGGCGCGCTTTTCGGCGGTCGCCTTGCAGTCGGTGGAGGCAGGTTACGCGCGGGTGCCGATGGCGATCGACGAAACCGCGCGCATGCTGGGCAGCGGGCCGCGCCGCGTCTTCGTCGAACTGCACCTGCCGCTGCTGCGGCGCTCGGCGCTGGCGGCCGGGCTGCTGGTCTTCGTCGACGTCATGAAGGAGTTGCCGGCGACGCTGGTGCTGCGCCCTTTTGGCAGCGACACGCTGGCGGTGGTGGCATACAACTTCGCCCGCGACGAGCGCCTGGGCGAAGCGGCGTTGCCCTCGCTGGCGATCGTCGCTGTGGGTTTGTTGCCGGTGATGCTGTTGTCGAGGGCCTTGCGGGCGGCGCCGCGGTGAAGGGGTGGCGCTGCGCTGTGGGGGGTGGCCCGGCAGCAACCACACGTCCGCATAAACACTGACTTTCCAGGGGTCGGCGGTAAAATGTGCCCCCAAATGTGCCCCCACGGGGGCATCGGAGGCGGCGATGGCCGACAAACTATCGGACCTGAAGCTACGGTCCTTGAACAAGCCGGGCAAGCACTTCGACGGGCAGGGGCTGTACCTGGAGTGGGTTGCGCCGGGGCGGGGCTACTGGCGCCTGAAATTCAGGTTCGAGGGCAAAGAGAAGCGCCTCGCCTTCGGCGTCTACCCGGAAGTCAGCCTCAAGGCGGCTCGGGAGCGTCGCACCGAGGCCAGGGCAGTTCTGGCCAGTGGGCGGGATCCTTCCGCTGTCCAGAAGGAAGCGCGGGCTGTCGCTGACCGGCAAGCGGTCGTGACGTTCGAGTTGGTTGCTCGGGAGTGGCTGGCGCACCAGTCGAGCCGCTGGGCCGACCGCACGCACGCGGCGATCTTGACCGGCCTGGAGGCGCAGGTCTTCCCCGTTCTTGGGGCGCGCCCGATCTCGCAGATCAAGCCGCGTGAGGTGATGGGCATCGTCAAGGGCGTTGAGGCGCGCGGGGCGGCAGAGACGGCCAGCCGGTTGCTGCAGCGGATCAAGGCGGTGTTCCGCTATGCCGTGGTGCACGAACGCATCGAGTCGAACCCGATGGTCGACTTGAAGCCCTCAGAGTTGCTCAAGCCCCGCCAGGTGCGGCACCGTGCCGCAATGAGTGCGGCCGAGCTGCCGGCCTACCTGACCACGCTCGACGCGTACAAGGGCGAACCGACGACCATGGGAGCACTGAGGCTGCTCATGCTGACCGCGGTGCGGCCAGGCGAGCTGCGCGGCGCCTTGTGGGGCGAGATCGAGGAAGACGCCGCCGTCTGGCGGATACCGGGCCCGCGCATGAAGATGAGGGCCCAGCACATCGTTCCGTTGTCGCGCCAAGCACTTGAGCAGCTGCAGCGCATGCGAGCGATCAGCGGTGGAGGCGACCTGGTGTTCCCGTCGCCGTTCTACCCGGACATGCCGCTGTCGGAGAACACCTTGAACAGCGCCCTTGCGCGCATGGGCTACAAGGGCCTGCACTCGGCACATGGGTTCCGCTCCCTCTTCTCCACCGTGGCAAACGAGCATGGGCATGACGCCGACGTGATCGAGCGCCAGCTCGCGCATGCTGAGCGAAATGAAGTGCGGGCCGCCTATGACCGTTCAGAACATCTGGCGCGGCGCAGGATCTTGATGGATTGGTGGGCCGACTGGCTTGACAGTCGAAGGCCCGGCCCGATTGCAGGCGCCTGATCGCATCCGTGGTGACGGACGGGTGATCGACTTCGATTGCCCTCGCCCGCCCCATCGGACTGGGGCTTGACCCACTGCTAGGGCCGGCCACCAGTTGCGGGGGTGGGGCTGCGCGGAGTCATGCTCGCGCCGCGAACATGGTCCAAGTAGGCGCCATGAGAGAGATCGGTCGGGAATTTGTGCACGGGGACAGCGGGGACGGCGGGGACGGGCGGCCGGAAAACCGCATGGACGCTAGATTCCAATGGATTTCAAGCCGTATGGATGGGCGGGGACGGCGACGGGGACAGCGGGGACGGGGCAGAGAGAGAGAGAGAGAGAGAGAGAGAGAAGAGAACTCTCTATCTCTCTCTTCTTGAGTGCCGTCTCCGGTTGTCGTGGCAGTTGATCCACTGCCTTGGCCGTCGGCCGACGCACCAGTCATGAACCACGGCGATCCTTGTGGCCGCGTCGTCCAGGTGTAGCCGTAGGCGTTGATCGAGCGACCCGGCACCCCCATTGGGTCCTTCCAGGCGAAGGCCGGATGCGGGTAATTCGGCCCCGGCGTGTCCACCAGTCGCTGCGCTCAACCATTGGTCAACTGCGGCTTAGGTGGGTGTTGATTCGATAGCGGCAGCCTATGCGGAGCAATTGGTCAAGCCAGCCTGCGATCGGCCAATGGAACGAGCAATGGCGTGACCCATTGCGGATCGCCTGGCGCGGCATGTAGTGGACCTGTTGCCGGCTGCCAGGAAGCGCTGTTTTCTGGCTGTCAGAAAGCGCGTAGAGACCATGCGCGATACACGGGTTATTCACCGCGGCGACCGACCTTGCCTGTGTGGGGCATCGGTCGCCGCCGTGGATAACCCTGCATTACCTCTGCTCGAAGAGCCAATCAGACGGTTGATGGCGGGTAGCGCATTTCCGTCTGCATTGCAACCACGCGCCGCCAGAAAACAGCGTTTCCTGACAGCCGTTGACAGTGGACCTGAGCGGAAGTGCTGCGCGAGTTGATTGCCCGCGGCCGCGCCCGTCCTACGCGCTGCAGTTGCCATACAAGCGCCGAGAAGTCAAGGGCGCTGGATGGCTTTGCTTCTTGCTGTGATCGCGTTGACAATTGACCCATGCAGGTTCCATCGGCGCAACAGCCATCGCAGACACCGGTCAAGAGCCGAGCTGAGCTCGCCCGGGCGCTCAATATCGACCGGGCCATGGTCACGCGGCTGGCGCGACGCGGTATGCCGACCGATACGGTCGAGGCGGCGCAGGCTTGGCGGTGCGTGAACCTGAATCCGGCATTTCGCAAGGACACCAACATGGCACGGGACCCGATGGCTCGTGCAGGCGATGGAGCAGCGGGTTCGCCGGGGGCACCTCCCGGCGACGCTGGTGCAGGTGATGAACCCGATGGCTTCATGCAACACCGCGCCCGGCGCGAGCGGGCACACGCCGACCTGGCCGAATTGAGGGTGAGCCGTGCTGCCGGGAAAGCCGTCGACAAGGAGAGCGCCGAGAGCGCCGTCTTCGAGGCCTTTCGAACGCTGCGAGACGCGGTGTTTGCGGCCAATCGCAGTGCTGCGCCCCTGGTGCTGGGCTTGACCGAGGCGCGCGAGGTCCAGCACGTTCTGGATGACGCCTATCGCGAGGCCTTCGCGGGCTGGGAAGTGCGCATGCAGTCCAGGATGAACGAGCTGGCTGCGCAGTAGACCGTGTCGGCAGCTGCATGCAGCGGCGACCGGATTGGTCGGCTGGCATGCGATGATTCCATTGCTGCGCCTGATTGACGGCTGATCCCCGTCGGTGATCCTGGATCCCCTTGTCCAGTGGCGTGGCATCTTTCAAGGGGCTCGCACACTTGGGGTTGCGAATGGCTGGCAGCAATGACGGTGGCAGTGGCCATATACCTAGAGCGCGGAACGGGACCGACGACTTCGCCCAGGCTCTGATGCTCTCTCGGCGCCGCCGGTTTCGCGCTGAGGTCTGCTCGATCCAGGAACTGCTACACGGCCTCAAGGATCAGCATCTGCTGCCAATCAAGGAGGCGGCGCGGCTTGTTGGTCCGCTGCTGGCGCAGGATCCACCGGATGAGGTGTACTACCTTGATCCAGATGACTTACCAAAGCTGCTGCCTGACGCGGACGCGTTGGGCGAGTGGTGCTTCACGAGTGAGTCGGGGCCGGCTTACAGAGCACAGTGCCTGGCCGCTGCTTGCGGAGACTGGCGAATGGATCTCTGGGATCGGGTCGGCATACCGTGGATTGAGGCTCGGATGCGGTTCGAGGTGCGCGATCCGGTGTCGTACCGGCTCTGGCGCTCGGAATGCGCAGCGCGAGACTCTGCGGACGATCTATTGGTCACAACTGGTGGTGGCGCTGATCAGAGTCGATTGATCGCGGAGTTGAAGGCGGAGATCGAGACTCACGAATGCACCCAGTCGCTCGGCGAAAAGTTGAATAGTGACCATCGCCAAGAAATATTTCGTCAGTACACCGCACGCATGAAGGTTCCGAAGACGAAGGGAACGACCGCCAAAGCGGAGATTGGTTTGTTGTGGGGGCGCCCGGCGAACACGATTCATACCGACCTAACCGCGGCGCGAAAAGAAAGTCGAGAGGCCGCGTCGCGCAACAAGAGGCGGTAGCGCAGTCTAATTCGCCTTCGCAAGTGCCTCCCGGGCCCATCTATTTCCATCCATTCCCATTTCTTCTAGCAATGCGCTGACCAAAACTCCATAGTCCTCCTACGCAGTCCGAACTTACTCGGCTGGTTCTGTGGGGACTCAAATGGAAGACTCGGCAATCGGGCATGCCGCGCAACTGCGCAGGGCACTGCCACTCAAGCGGGAAGCGGAACAGGAGCGCTTGCTCAGAATCTCAGAGGTTGAACACCTCTGCGGCTTGAAAAAGTCGTCGCTCTACGCCGCCATGGCGGCAAGGGAATTTCCGGCCAGCGTGGCGCTGTCCGGCAAGGCCGTCGGCTGGAAACTCAGCGAGGTCATGCGCTGGATCGACCAGCGGCCGCTGTCTTCCGGGGCCGGCAAGTGACCGCGCCGCACGCACCGGCCAGCGCCGCCGTCGGCGTCAGTACCGCCCACATCGAATCCGCCATGTTGTCACTGGTGCGGGAGGTCGCCGCAAAGTCCGCTCAGGACGCCATTGCGAACATCGCGCGCAGTCTGATTTGCTTGGTCGAATGCCAGATGCGCTGCATCGCAAACGCCACAGCGCAGAAGGTGCTGTCGAAGGAGCAGGCGGCGACCTACGATGCTGCGCTGTCGGGCGTGATGACTGGGCATCGCTGGGAAATCACTCCGCCCCAGGTGAGCGCGGAGGCCTCTCGGCAAGCCGACGGCACCGTGATGACGCGGGTCAGCTTCGACGTCGGTGCGCTGCGCGTCGAGGCCAACGGGCCCGGCCTTCGAACCGGGGCGGCAAAGATGGACGCCCGAAGTGTTGGGGCCTTGGCCCGATTCGTTGCACCCAGTCCCGTCGTCTTGGTCCCGCCCTCGATCGTGCAGGTGCACAGCCGGCCATCGGCGACTCGCCAGCGCATCACCCGTGATGCCGACGGCGAGATGACCGAGATCGTCACCGAGGACGTCGAGCTTGGGCCCGCATCAGGCGCGACTGCGAGTGCGCAAGCCCCGGCCACCGCTGAACCCGCGCCTGGCGCAGGTTCGTCGCACTGAGGGGCCGGCGATGAACCTCCTGGACCTGATGACTGGCCCCTGGGCCATCCTGCCCGAGACCCTGGTCGAGCTGCAGAGTATGTACGCCGCCCGCCTGCACGGCGAGAAGATCGACATCGCCGCTGTCGAGAACCGCCTGGGGCGGCCGCTGGTGCGTATTTCGGAGGAGCGTGACCGACCGTTTCGGCATCGTGACCGCCGAATTCGGGAGCGTGACCGAGCATTTCGGTGACGTGACCGGCGGACGTTTGGTACCCGCCTGAAGGCGGTCGCCGGCCTGTCAAGGGGC
>JAUYAJ010000211.1 GCA_030693565.1 Rubrivivax sp. | reverse complement strand
TGGTTGTGATGGTAATTATTAAAGTGAGTTGTTTGATTTTATGGTCTTTTTGGATTGGAAGGAGTTGTTTTGGTATTGGGTGTTGAGTGATTTTTTTGTCGTTTAGCTGCTGCTGGCGCTGGCGGTGCCGGGGCTGCTGGCCTTCGTGTTCGGCTACTTCGCCTTTCGCTCGCGCATCAAGGGCGTCTACCTGTCGATCATCACTCAGGCGCTGACCTTCGCCGCGATGCTGCTGTTCTTCCGCAACGAGACCGGCTTCGGCGGCAACAACGGCTTCACCGACTTCAAACGCATCCTCGGCCTGTCGGTCACCACGCCGGGCATGCGAGTGGTCTTGTGCGCGCTCAGCGGCGTCGTGTTGATCGGCCTCTTTGTGATGGCGCGCGCCATCGTGAACAGCAAGTACGGCCGCGTGCTGCAGGCGATCCGCGACGCCGAAACCCGCGTCATGTTCACCGGCTACGACCCGGTGGCCTACAAGCTCAGCATCTGGACGCTGAGCGCGGTGATGTGCGGCCTGGCCGGCGCGCTCTACGTGCCGCAGGTCGGCATCATCAACCCCAGCGAAATGAGCCCGGCGGCCGGCATCGAGATGGCGATCTGGACCGCGGTCGGCGGCCGCGCCACGCTGATCGGGCCCATCCTGGGCGCCTTCTTCGTCAACGGCGCCAAGAGCTGGTTCACGGTGGCCTTTCCCGAATATTGGCTGTTCTTCCTGGGCGCGCTGTTCATCGCCGTCACGCTGTTCCTGCCGAACGGTTTGATCGGCCTGATCGGCCAGTTGCGCAAGCGGGGCCGGCCATGACACCCGACCTGCTCGAAGCCGGCACCCAGGTCCGGGCCGAACACGCACAGCGCCAGGCGCAGGCCGGCAGCTCGGGCGGGCGCGAAGCCGCGTTCGGTCGCCGCCTCACGGTGGGCGAGCCCGACTTCGCCCACGGCGTGGCGCTCTACGTCGAAGACATCACGGTCAGCTTCGACGGCTTCAAGGCGCTGAACGCGCTCACGCTGACCATCAACGTCGGCGAGCTGCGCTGCATCATCGGCCCCAACGGCGCCGGCAAGACGACGATGATGGACTGCATCACCGGCAAGACGCGGCCCGACAGCGGCCGTGTGCATTTCGGCAGCACGATCGACCTGCTGCGCCTGAGCGAGCCCGAGATCGCGCAAATCGGCGTCGGCCGCAAGTTCCAGAAACCCACCGTCTACGAGCAGCTCACGGTGTTCCAGAACCTCGAGCTCGCGCTCAGCGCCGACCGCCGCGTGCGCGCAGCGCTGTTCGCGCGCCTGACCGGCGCCCAGCGCGACCGCATCGACGAAGTGCTGGCGCTGATCCACCTGCAGGCCGATGTGCAGCGCAGCGCCGGCCTGCTCAGCCACGGCCAGAAGCAGTGGCTGGAGATCGGCATGCTGCTGATGCAAGACCCCAAGCTGCTGCTGCTCGACGAGCCGGTGGCCGGCATGACCGACGAAGAGACCGAGCGCACCGCCGAGCTCTTTCTCACCCTGGAAGGCCAGCACTCGCTGGTGGTGGTGGAACACGACATGAAGTTCGTCGACCAGCTGACCCAGGGCCGCAAGACGGTGACCGTGCTGCATGAAGGCGGCGTGCTCGCCGAAGGCCTGCTCGCCGACGTGCAGGCCAACGACAAGGTGGTGGAGGTCTATCTTGGCCGCTGACGCCTTGCTCCAGGTGCAGGACCTGAACCAGTATTACGGCGGCTCGCACATCCTGCGCGGCATCGGCTTCGAAGCGCGGCTGGGTGAAGTCACCGTCGTGCTCGGGCGCAACGGCGTCGGCAAGACCAGCTTGCTGAAAAGCCTGATGGGCGTGGTGCCGGTCAAGGCCGGGCGCGTCGTGCTGGACGGCCATGACATCACGCGCGCCACGCCTTACGAGCGCGTGCGCCGCGGCATCGGCTACGTGCCGCAGGGGCGCGAGATCTTCGGCCGGCTGACGGTGGCCGAGAACCTGCGCATGGGGCTGGCGACGAAACCCGGCGGCACGGCAATCCCGGCCGAACTGTTCGAGCTGTTCCCGGTGCTCCAGCAGATGATCCACCGCCGCGGCGGCGACCTCTCGGGTGGCCAGCAGCAGCAGCTGGCGATCGCACGCGCGCTGGCCGCCGGGCCGAAGCTGCTGATGCTCGACGAACCCACCGAAGGCATCCAGCCCAGCATCATCAAGGACATCGGCCGCGTCGTCCGCATGCTGGCCGACCGCAAGACCATGGCCATCGTGCTCGTCGAACAGTACTACGACTTCGCCGCCGAACTGGCCGACCAGTACCTGGTGCTCGAACGCGGCGAGGTGGTGATGCGCGGGCGCGGCAACGACATGGAAACTGACGGCGTTCGCGCGCGGATGTCGATCTGACAGGCAGCCAGCGCCCTTCGAACTAGGGGGACATGGGCCAATGCACCGGCGCTGGATTGCCAGCCCGGGGTGGAGTGGCTATGCTGGTTCATTGGCACCTGTTGCGCGAACGGTGAGGGTTTCCTCCTGCCAGCGCAGTTCATCCTGAGGACATTCCATGAAAGCCCAACTCACCACCTTGAGCGCCTTGCTGGCGCTGGCCGCCACCCCGATGGCCGCGCACGCCATCGTCTACCAGTTCAACGCCTCGCTGAGCCCCAGCAACGAGTTGCATGTGCCAACGTCGACCGCGAGTGGCGTCGCCACGCTGTTCTTCGACACCAGCAGCAACACCTACGACTTCTCGATGGCGGTGTTCGGACTCAGTGGCGGAGGCTCCGGCAAGGCAGCATCCGGCGCGCACATTCACGGCGCCGCATCCTTGACCGAGAACGGGCCGGTCCGTATCGATCTGCTGCTTGCGCCGTTTTCCTCGCTCAACAGCGGTGCGATCTTGCTCGTCGGTGGCAACACCGTCGCTGCCGCGGCCATCCCGGCAACACCGGCTTCGGGCAGCAACATCGGCTATGGCGCGATGTCCTTCCTGCAGATGTTGCAAACGGGGCTGGCCTACGTCAACGTCCACACCACCGCAGACGGGGCCGGCGCCGTGCGCGGCCAGTTGGTCCAGGTGGCGGCCGTGGTGCCCGAACCGTCGACCTACCTGCTGCTGCTGGCCGGTCTGGGGGTGGTGGGCATGGTGGCCCGCCGGCGGGCTGCTGCCGCCAGCTGATTCACGTCTTCTTTCAGTCACAAGGCCGGCGCCTGACAGCGCTGGCCTTCGTCATTCTGGGCTCACACCCGACTCAGGTCGACCAGACGCGCGGCCGGTTCGCCGGCAAGCCCCAGGCCAGCTGACGCCAGGCCGCACGCACGCGCTCCAGCCGCTGCAGCACCCCTTCGGTGCGTGCGCCCAGCACGCGCACCAGCACCAAGCCGTCATGCGGCGAACTGGCGCCCGCAGGCCAGGCGTCGGCGTCGAGCATCAACGCCTCGCGAGCGCCGTCCAGCAAGGCATCGCGGCGCGCGCTGCCCAGCGCCGTGCCGGCGCCAAACCACAGCGTGCCCAGCACGCGGTGGCCGGCCCAGCCCAGCGGTGAATCGAGCAAGCGGGTGTCGGCGCCATCGATGCGGGCGCGCTCCTGCCAGACCCCAGGCCATTCGATGTGCTGCAGATAGCTGCCGCGCTCAAAGCCAGCGCCCGCCGCCGGCAAGCCCAGCGCCAGCACGTCCCAGCCCATCATCTCGGCGCCCGGCGCCAGCGCCAGCCGCAGCCGGTTTTCGGCCTGGCATCCGGCATGGGCGATCGTCTCCAGCGGCAGCCATTCGAGCCGGGCGTCAGCGCCAAGTCGCAGCGACACCGACTGCTGCGCCAGCGCGCCGTCGCTGCGGTAGAAGCGGGTCGCTCCGGGCGTGGTGATCAGCGCATGGCTGCCGCTGCCAAGCTCGACGTCGATGTCGAGCCGGTCGCCACCGACCACACCGCCAGGCGGGTGCACCAGCACGTGGTGACAGATCGCCGGGCCTTCGGGGTACAGGCGCTTGAGCACGCGCAGCGGGCCACTGTGGCGGTCGTGGGCACCTGTGCCCGCAGCGTCCCGTTGATAGCGCAGCGACAACTCGCCGTGCCAGCCACTGGCCGCCGGCGCTGGCAGGGCCGGCGGTGACTCGCAATCCGTGGTCACGCCGCTTGCGAGCCTCGATGCGCCCAGCCGGTGGTGCGCATCTCGATCCATGAGAACAGCTCGTACATCGCCATCGCCATCACGCCGATGGTCACCAGCCCGGCAAAGGCCAGCGCCATGCGCTGCTGCGATCCCGCCGTCTGCATCAGGTAGCCGATGCCGGAGTCGCCGGCCGTCATCTCGGCCAGCACGGTGCCCACGAAAGCCAGCGTGATGGCGATCTTCAGCGAGCCGAAGAAGTAAGGCATCGAGCGCGGCAGCCCGACCTTGGTCAGCACGTCCCAGCGCCGCGCGCCGAGCACACGCAGCACGTCTTCGAGTTCGGGCTCCAAGGTCGCCAGCCCGGTGGCGATGTTGACGGTGATGGGGAAGAACGAGATCAGGAACGCCGTCAGCACGCCCGGGCCAAGCCCGATGCCAAACCAGACCACGAGGATGGGCACGACGGCCGCCTTGGGCACGGCGTTGAAGGCCACCAGCAGCGGGTAGAGCGCGGCGTAGGCCATGCGCGAAGAGCCGACCAGAAAGCCCAGCAGCACGCCGACGACGATCGACAGCCCGAAGCCCAGCATCGTGACCCAGAAGGTCTTCCAGGCGGCGGCGAAGATCGGCCCGCCGAACTCGGTGTATGCGCGTGCGATCTGCCACGGGCTGGGGAAGATGAACTCGGCGATGTCGAAGACGACGCAGACCGCCTGCCAGAGCAGCAGAATGACGCTGGCCAGCACCAGCGGCGCCCAGCGCTCGTAAGCCTTGAACGACTTCATGGCGTGGCCGGCGCCGGAGCGCCCAATGTGGTGCGGTGGGCACCGATGTGGCCGCGCAGCTCGTGCACGATGTCGGTGAACTGCGGCGTGTAGGTGACCTCGATGTCGCGCGGGCGCGGCAAGTCGATCTCGCGGCGGGCGACGATGCGCCCCGGGCTGCTGCTCATTACGTAGACGGTGTCGGCCAGGAACACGCTTTCGCGCAAGTCGTGGGTGACCAAGATGACGTTGAACTTCTGCGCCGCCTGCAGGTCGCGCAGCGCGCACCAGAGCTCTTCGCGGGTGAAGGCGTCGAGGGCGCCGAAAGGTTCGTCGAGCAGCAGCATCTTGGGCTCGTGCACCAGCGCGCGGCAGATGCTGGCGCGCTGCTGCATGCCGCCCGACAGTTGCCAGGGGAACTTGTCCTCGTAGCCGCCCAGACCCACGCTCTGCAGCAGCTCGCGCGCCTTGGCTTCGTATTCGGGCCGGCGCTTCTTGAAGTTCGAGCGATAGGGCTCGACGATCTCCAGCGGCAGCAGCACGTTGTTCACCGTCGTGCGCCAGGGCAGCAGGCTGGGTGCCTGGAAAGCCATACCGCTGATCTTCAGCGGCCCGCTCACCGGCTCGCCGCCGATGACGATGCGGCCGCGGCTGGGCATCATCAAGCCGGTGGTCAGCTTCATGAAGGTGGACTTGCCGCAGCCCGACGGGCCGACGATGGCGATGAACTCGCCTTCGCCGACCTGCAGCGAGATGTCCTCGACGGCGAAATGCCCGCGCGCCAGCAAGTCCTCGTTGTAGGCCAGCCAGACGCTGTCGAAGTCGACGAAGGCCATGCCTTACTTCTTGGCCGGCGGCAGCACGTTCAGTTCGGCCTTGGTGGGCAGCATGCTGGCGTCCCAGACGGCTTCGGCGTTGACCCGGGTCTTGGTGTTGAAGGCATCGGAGACCTGCGACGCCATCAGCACCAGGCGCGGCATGACGACCTGGCCGAAGCCCTCGGCGCGGGCGTCGGGGCTGGCGACGACGGCGTCGATCGCCATGCGCAGGCGGCGCTTCTCGAGGTCGACGTTGATGATGCCGTCACGCTCCTTCACATAGGCGATCGCCGGATCCGGGTTGGCCATCACCTCCTTGGCGCCCTTGGTGAAGGCCTTCAGAAAGGCTTTCACCGCCTCCGGGTTCTCCTTGATGAGCTTGGGGCTGGCGATGATCACGTTGCCGTAGAGCTTCACGCCATGGGCGGCGTAAGGCATGACGACGATGTCCTCGGCCTTGATGCCGCGCGCTTCCAGGTTCAGCTGCGAGGTGAAGGAAAAACCGGTGATGGCGTCGATGTCGCCGCGCACCAGCATGGTTTCGCGCAGCGGCGGGTCCATGCTGACCCACTGGACATTGGCCACGCTGTTGGCCTTGGCGAAGATCGGGAAACCGCGGCGGCCGGCGTCGAACACCGGGGCTCCGAGCTTCTTGCCCGACAGGTCGGCCGGCTTGGCGATGCCGTTCTTCTTCAGCGTCAGCACCGCCGCCGGCGTGTTGTTGTAGACCATCATCACCGCCACCGGCTTGTTCGCCGCGTCGGGGTTGTTGGCGTGGAACTCCATCAGCGCGGCCAGGTCGGCGAAGCCCATGTCATAGGTGCCCGAGGCCACCCGCGTCACGGTGCCGCCCGAGCCGTTGCCGGCGTCGATCGTGACGTCGAGCTTGGCGTCCTTGTAATAGCCCTTGGCGCCGGCGGCCAGGAACAGCGCAGCCGGGCCTTCGAAGCGCCAGTCGAGCTGGAACTTGATCGGCGTCTGCGCCTGCGCCAGCAAGGGCGCGGCGAGCAGGGCGGCCATCAGGGCGCGGCGGGGAAAAGATACTGCGGTCATGAAGAGCTCCGGTGATGAGTTGTTCGGGTCGGTGTCAATGGCAAATTCTGAGCGCCGGCGGGCCCCCGCGACCATCGGGGCAAACCAAGGCGCGCACCGCGCTGGTGCGGATCTTTACTGCAACAGGTCCAGCAAGCTGCGTGCCACCACCCGGGTGGCGCCGCGCAGGTCGGCCAGGTCGAGGTGTTCGTCAGCGCGCTTGGCATTGCTTTCCAGCACGGTGCGCGGGCCGGCGCCGTAGATCGCCGCCGGGATGCCGCGCTCGCCATACAGCCGCACGTCGGTGTACAGCGGCGTGCCGGTGGTCGGGATCGGCTCGCCGAACACCGCCTGGCCATGGCGCTGCAAAGCCGCCACCAGCGCCGCGTTGCCCGGCAGCGGCTGCAGCGCGCGTGCCAGCAGCAGACGCTGAATTTCCACCCGCACGCCGGGGCTGGCGGCCAGCGCCTGGGTGACCAGCGCGCGCATCTCGCGTTCGACCTCGGCGGCGTCTTCCTCGGGGATCATGCGGCGGTCGAGCTTGATCAGCACCTTGCCCGGCACCACGTTGGTGTTGCTGCCGCCTTCGATGCGGCCGACGTTCAGATAAGGGCAGGTGATGCCGGCCACCTGCGAGCGGCGCCCGCGCAACACGGCGTTGTGGGCGTAGAGCGCGCTCAGCAACTGGTTGGCCGCCTGCAGCGCGTCGACCCCGGTTTCGGGATAGGCGGCGTGCGAGGCCAGGCCGTGCAGCGTCACCGCCATCTGCAGGCAGCCGTTGTGCGCCGTCACCACCTGGTGCGAGAAGCCGGCGGCGATCAGCAGGTCGGGCTTTGTCAGCCCCTGCTCCAGCAGCCAGCCGGGGCCGAGTTCGCCGCCGAATTCCTCGTCGTAGGTGAAGTGCAGCTCGACGCTGCCTTTGAGCGGCAGGTTCAGCGATTCGAGCGCGCGCAGCGCGAAGGTGTAGGTGGCGAAGTCGCTCTTGCTGACGGCGGCGGCACGGCCGTAGAGCTTGCCGTCCACCACCTCGCCGCCATAGGGGTCGCGCGTCCAGCCTTCGCCCGGCGGCACGACGTCGCCATGGGCGTTCAGCGCCACCACCGGGCCGGCGCCGAAACGCCGGCGCACGATCAGGTTGGTGATCGACTGCAGGCCCGCGGCGCGCACCGCGGCCTCGGGCACCGGGTGGCGTTCGGCCTCCAGCCCCATGGCCGCCAGCAACTCGGCCGTGCGCTCGGCATGCGGCGCATTGTTGCCGGGCGGGGTCGGGGTGGGAACGCGGATCAGTTCCTGCAGGAAGCGCACTTCCTCGTCGAAATGCGCATCGATCCAGGCATCCAGCTTGTCGTCGTCGATCATGGGATTTGTTCTGTCGCGAGTTGGTTCAGGAGATGCTGGAAGGCCTGCACGGCGAGGTTGATGTCGTCGCTGGTGGTGCTCTCCAGCGGGTTGTGGCTGATGCCGGCGTTCTGCCCGCGCAC
>JAUYAJ010000209.1 GCA_030693565.1 Rubrivivax sp. | reverse complement strand
GCCGGCGTCGACCCCAACATGGGCGGCCGCGGCGGCCCGGGCGCCGAGGGCTTTGGCGGCTTCGCCGAGGCCTTCGGCGACATCTTCGGCGACATCTTCAGCGGCGCCGGGGGCGCCGCGGCCGGCGGCCGTCGCGGCCCTGGCGGCCAGCAGGTCTACCGTGGTGGCGACCTGAGCTATTCGATGGAGATCAGTCTCGAAGAAGCCGCGCTGGGCAAGGAGTCGCAAATCCGCATCCCGAGCTGGGATGCCTGCACCACCTGCAGCGGCAGCGGCGCCAAGCCTGGCACCAGCCCGAAGACCTGCGGCACCTGCAACGGCGCCGGCGCAGTGCACATGCGCCAAGGCTTCTTCAGCATCCAGCAGACCTGCCCGCATTGCCACGGCACCGGCAAGATCATCCCCGAGCCCTGCACCGCCTGCAACGGCGCGGGCAAGATCAAGAAGCAAAAGACGCTGGAGGTGAAGATCCCCGCCGGCATCAACGAGGGCATGCGCATCCGCTCAGCCGGCAACGGCGAACCGGGCACCAATGGCGGCCCGTCGGGCGACCTCTACATCGAGATCCGCATCAAGGCGCACGAGATCTTCGAGCGCGACGGTGACGACCTGCACTGCACCGTGCCCGTCGGACTGACCACCGCGGCGCTCGGCGGCAGCATCGAGGTCCCGACGCTGGGCAGCAAGGCCGAGATCGAACTGCCCGAAGGCACCCAGCATGGCAAGACCTTCCGCCTGCGCGGCAAAGGCATCAAGGGCATTCGCTCGAGCTACCCGGGTGACCTCTACTGCCACGTCACGGTGGAGACGCCGGTCAAGCTGTCCGAGCATCAGCGCAAGCTGCTGAAAGAGCTCGACGAGTCGTTCCGCAAGTCGGGCGACCGCCACTCGCCCAACTCCAAAGGCTGGGCCGACCGCGTCAAGGACATCTTCAAGTAATCCAGCCAGGCGTTCGCCGAACCAGCGCGGGGCCGCCAGCGGCTCTGCGCCCCATCCATGCGGCGAATCAGAACAGACTGGCTTGCCCGCGCTGCGCCGCCGGCGGCCTGAACTGGCTCAGGTCCAGTTCTTCGCGCCGCCGCTTCAAACCGAGCCTGGCGCAGGCCTTGTCGACACGCTGGCGCAGCAATTGCGCCCAGACACCCTGCCCTGACATGCGGCTGCCGAAACGGCTGTCGTTGTCTTTGCCGCCGCGCATCTCGCGCACCCGCGCCATGATGCGGGCGGCGCGCTCAGGCACATGCTGCTGAAGCCAGTTCTGGAACAAGGGATTCACCTCCCAGGGCAGGCGCAGCACGATGCTGAAGGCCGTGCTGGCACCGGCCGCCGCGGCCGCTTCGAGCACATGCTCGAGGTCGGGCTCGTTGAGGAACGGGATCACCGGCGACACACTGACCCCCACCGGCACGCCGGCGCGCGCCAGCGTCTCGATGGTGCGCAGGCGCCGCTGCGGTGACGCCGCGCGCGGTTCCAGCGCCCGCGCCAGTGCCGGGTCGAGCGTGGTCAGCGACACGTAGACCGCGGCCAGGCGGTCGGCGGCCAGCGGCGCGATGAGGTCGAGGTCGCGCTCGACCAGGCTGGACTTGGTGATCAGCGAGAACGGATGGCGGGTTTCGGCCAGCACCTCGATCAACGAGCGCGTGATGCGCAGGCGGCGCTCGGCAGGCTGGTAAGCGTCGGTCGCCGAACCGATGTTGAGCAGCATCGGCGTGTAGCCACGCGCCGACAAGGCTTCGCGCAGCCGCTCGGCGGCGTTGACCTTGGCGATGATGCGGGTCTCGAAGTCCAGCCCCGGCGACAGGTTCAGGTAGCTGTGGGTTGGCCGCGCATAGCAGTAGACACAGCCGTGCTCGCAGCCGCGGTAAGGGTTGATAGAAAGGTCGAAGCCGATGTCGGGCGAGTCGTTGCCCGACAAGATGCTGCGCGCCTGCTCTTCGATGATGCGGGTGGCCGGCGCGCTGCGCTCTTCCTGGGCCATTTGCTCCAGCGTGCCCCAGCCGTCGTCGAATTCGCTGCTGCTGCGCTGGCTGAAACGGTGCTCGATGGCCCAGACGGTGCCGCGCCCCTTGATGGGCGCGACCATCAACGTCGCTGCAGGTCCTGGCCGTGGCAATTCGGCGGCAAGGTTGGCGGGCGGGTTGAGGCTAGGCATACTGTGAATATATACAGTCGCCTGCCAAACCGCAAGTCGGCTTCCGGGCTGACCGGTGCCGCGATCAGTAATCGCTGCCGACGCTGCCCGGGGCCAGGTTCTCGAACTTCGTCAACGGTCGCAGGAAGGTCAGCTTGACCGTGCCCACGGGCCCGTTGCGCTGCTTGCCGATGATGATCTCGGCCACCCCGGGCTCCTTGCAGGCGTCCTTGGTGTAGTACTCGTCGCGGTAGATGAACATGATGACGTCGGCGTCTTGCTCGATCGCACCCGATTCACGCAGGTCACTCATCATCGGCCGCTTGTCGGTCCGCGTTTCAACGCTGCGGTTGAGCTGCGACAGCGCGATCACCGGGCACTGCAATTCCTTGGCCAGCGCCTTGAGGCCGCGCGAGATCTCACCGATTTCGGTGGCGCGGTTCTCCTCGGAGTTGCTGTTGCCGCTCATCAGCTGCAGGTAGTCGATGACGATCAGGCCCAGCGTGCCACCGAACTGGCGCGCCATGCGCCGCGCGCGAGCGCGCAGCTCGGCGGAGTTCAGCGCCGGGGTCTCATCGATGAACATCTGCACCCGGCCCAGGCGGTCGACGGCATCGGCCAGCCGCTCCCATTCCTCGTTGCGCAGCGCGCCGGTGCGCAGGTGTTGCTGGTCGATGCGCCCGAGTGAGCCGACCAGCCGCAGCGCCAGCTGGGAGGCGCCCATTTCCATCGAAAACACCAGCACCGGCAGGCCTTCCTGCACCGCCACATGCTCGGCGATGTTGAGGGCGAAGGCGGTCTTGCCCATCGACGGCCGCGCCGCCAGCACGATCAGGTCGCCCTTTTGCAGCCCGGCCGTCATGCGGTCCATGTCGAAAAAACCGGTTCGAACCCCGGTGACTTCCTCGGCGCCGTTCTCGTGCAGTTCGTTGACGCGGTCGAGCAAACTGACGACCAGCTTGTCGATGCTTTGAAAGCCCTGGCGCTGGCGCGAGCCTTCCTCGCCGATCTTGAAGATCTTGCCTTCGGCTTCGTCGAGGATCTGCGTCACTGCCCGCCCCTGCGGGTTGAACGCCGTGGTGGCGATCTCGTCGCTGGCCGCGATCAGCTTGCGCAAGATGGCGCGTTCACGAACGATCTCGGCGTAGCGCCGCATGTTGGCCGCGCTGGGCACACTTTGTGCCAGCGCGTTCAGGTAGGCCAGGCCGCCGCAGTCGTCGGCCTTGCCCAGGCTTTGCAACTGCTCGAAGACGGTGATGACGTCGGCGGGTTTGCTGGCGCTGACGAGTGCGCCCACCGCGGCATAGATCAGCCGATGCTCATGGCGATAGAAGTCGCTGTCGGTCAGCAAGTCGGCCGCGCGGTCCCAGGCCAGGTTGTCGAGCAGCAAGCCACCGAGCACACTTTGCTCGGCCTCGACCGACTGCGGCGGCACGCGCAGCCGGGCGACATCTTCGTCGCGTGGGGCGGCGGAATATTCTCGGGGGTTCGACAGTGCAGGCATGATCCAGCGCCAGGGCGGCGTGGGCCTGCCCCTGTGTACAAGTCTGTGGACAGCCGGTGGTTTGTCGAGGACAAGTTCCGGCGGCGAAAACGACGAAGGCCGGCATCGCCGGCCTTCGTCAGGCAGTCAAAGCCTAGCTGGATCAGTCGGTCTGCGCAACCACATGAACCTTGACTTCGGCGACCACGTCACCATGCGGCGACACCGACACGGTGTGCTCGCCGACGGTCTTGAGCGGACCCTCGGGCATGCGGACCTGGGCCTTTTGCACGACCAAGCCCAGCTTGGTCAGCGCGTCGGCAACGTCGGCGTTGGTCACCGAGCCGAACAAACGGCCGTCGACGCCAGCCTTTTGCGCAATGCGCACCGTCATGCCAGCGAGCTGCGTACCCAGACCTTGGGCAGCGGCGAGCTTGGCTGCAGCAGCCTTTTCCAGTTCGGCGCGGCGGACTTCGAACTCCTTGATCGCCGATTCGGTCGCGCGGCGCGCGAGCTTGGTCGGGATCAGGAAGTTGCGGGCATAGCCGTCCTTGACCTTGACGACATCGCCGAGGTTGCCGAGCTTGCCGACCTTGTCGAGAAGAATGATTTGCATGTCAGGGCTCCTCAGACCTTGTGTTGATCGGAGTACGGCAGCAGCGCCAGGAAGCGCGCACGCTTGATGGCGGTGGTCAGCTGACGCTGGTAGAACGCGCGCGTACCGGTCAAGCGAGCCGGCGTGATGCGGCCGTTCTCACCGATGAAATCGCGCAGCACGTCGATTTCCTTGTAGTCGATCTCCGTGACACCGGCGACCGTGAAGCGGCAGAAGCGCTTGCGACGGAACAGCAGCGATTGGGTGTTGCGCTTGGGGCGCTTGTCTTTGGAGAAACGACCTTTACCACGTGGCGGGGGCATAACGACCTCCTAAAAATTTACGATTCAATCCGGGAACAAAACGATCAACCAGGTGTGGCGACCGACGTGATGTGGAACAGCAGTCCGCGACCGTTGCGAGCATTGGTGAGGAATCCGCCAAACTGGCCGGCACTCCCCAGTGCCATGGCGCCCAGCGCCCGCGTGACATCCCCCAGAGCCACTGCGCGGATCTCCATCGAGACCTTGCGCAACTGGCGGTCTTCGCTGACCTCGGACTCGTGCTTGAGGCTCAAGTCCAGGGCCGGCAGACCCGCCGGGGTGTACCGCAGTGCACCGCGCTCGACCATCAGCGCCGACAGAACCAACCGGTTCATCGACGCCAGGGCGGGCGCAGCCTGGGCGCCTGCAATCAGGCCGAAGCCTCGTGGCGTTCCTTGCGTGACTCTTCGCGCTCGACGGCCTTCATCATGATCGAAGGCGTCGTCTCGGCCTTGTCACGCAACACCGTCAGGTGGCGCAGCACGGCGTCGTTGAAGCGGAAACCCGTCTCCAGTTCGGTCAGCACGGCGTTGTCGCACTCGATGTTCAGGCACAGGTAATGCGCCTTGGCGAGCTTCTGGATCATGTAGGACAGCTGACGCCGGCCCCAGTCCTCAACGCGGTGCACCGTGCCACCGGCGCCGGTGATCAGGGTCTTGTAACGCTCCAGCATGGCTGGAACCTGTTCGCTTTGATCCGGATGGATCAGCAGAACGATCTCATAGTGACGCATGAACACTCCTTGTGGATTCGGCGAATGACATTCGCTCGGAAGCCGCCCCGTAGCGTCAACTGACCGGGTGCGGCAAGGGAAAAGCCTGCGATTATAGCCCGGATCGGGGCCGCCAGGAAGAGTGCCCCCAAGTCCCGGCCCCAATGAAAACGGCCTCCGAGTCGCCCCGGAGGCCGCAAATCAAACCTCAGTGCTGATCAGTGATCAGGCGCGCGAGGTGTTCAGGTTCGGGTAGCGCACATGCTCGACCATTTCCTGCACCTCAGGCTTGGGCGCCGGAGTCAGCAGGCTGACGATGATGATGACCGCAAATCCGAGCGGCACACCAAAGACGCCGGCCGAGATCGGCAGGATGCCGAACCAGATGTGGTCGGCGACCGGCGAGGTGACGCCGAAGATGCCGCGCATCCAGACCTGGGTCATGGCCATGTAGTAGAACGTGATCGACACCCCGGCAAGCATGCCGAGCGTCGCGCCCCACTTGTTGGCCCGTTTCCAGAAGATGCCAAGCACCAGCGCCGGGAAGAACCCTGCCGCCGCCAGCGAGAACGCCGCGGACACGAGGAACAGGATGTCAGCCGGCTTTTGCGCTGCAACGAAAGCCGCAGACAAAGCCACCACCAGCAGCAAGACCTTGGAGATCATCACCCGGCGAGCCGTCGGCGCGTTCGGATCGATCATCTTGTAGTACAGGTCATGCGACAGCGCGTTGGCGATCGTCAGCAGCAGGCCGTCGGCGGTCGACAGCGCTGCGGCCAGGCCGCCTGCTGCCACCATGCCCGAGATCACGTACGGCAGGCCACCGATGGCTGGCGTGGCCAGCACAATGATGTCGCCACCGATGCGCATCTCACTCAGCTGCAGCAGGCCGTCCTTGTTGATGTCGGACACGGAGAGCAGGGTCGGGTCGACCTTGTTCCATGCCGCTATCCACTCGGGCAGCTTGTCGAACGGCGTTCCGATCAGCGTCGTGAAGATCTCGTACTTGACCAGCACCGCCAGGGCCGGCGCGGTGAAGTAGAGCAGGAAGATGAAGAACAGCGACCAGGTCACCGAACTGCGGGCTTCCTTCACCGACGGCGTCGTGTAGTAGCGCATCAGGATGTGCGGCAGCGCGGCCGTACCCACCATCAGGCAGAACACCAGCGCGAGGAAGTTGCGCCGCGAGTCGTTGAAGGTCTTCTGCGCTGCCGCATCGCCTTCCGGGTTGCCGGCAAACGGCGTCGCATGGCGCGGCATGCCGTTCAGCGGCCGGGCGCGTGCGTCGGCAGCTGTCTTCGCCTTGGTCCAGGCGTCCTTGGCCGCCGCGTCATCCTTGGGCAGAGCTGCCTGCGCCTTCTCGGCCGCCTGCACTTCCGCCAGCGGACCGTTCGCCGCCTTCAGATCTTCAACCTTCTTCAGCGCTGCGGCCTTGTCGGCAGCCAGAGCGGCCGGCACGTCCTTGAGCTTGGCAGCCAGTCCGTCGGACTGCGCCTTGAAGATGGCGATGACTTCCTTTTCCTTCGGATCGTCGATCAGCTTCTTCTCCAGCTCGGTGATCTTCTGCAGCTGGCTGCCGTAGATCGCCTGCGGGATCGGCACACCGGTCTGCTTCACCGACAACCACACCACCGGGATCATGTAGGCAATGATCAAGATGAGGTACTGCGCCACCTGGGTCCAGGTGACGGCGCGCATGCCGCCCAGGAAAGAACAGACCAGGATGCCGCCGAGGCAGACGAAGATGCCGATCTCGAATGCCAGACCGGACAGCCGGGTGGTGATCAGGCCGACGCCGTAGATCTGGGCGACGACGTAGACGAAGGACACCAGGATGGCGATCAGGATGCCGACGAAGCGCGGCAGGTTGCCTTCATAGCGCGCGCCCAAAAAGTCGGGAATCGTGAACTGCCCGAACTTGCGCAGGTAGGGCGCCAGGAACAGCGCCACCAGGCAATAACCGCCGGTCCAGCCCATGATGAAGGCCAGGCCGCCGTAGCCGGTGAGGTACAGCGTACCGGCCATGGCGATGAACGACGCTGCGCTCATCCAGTCGGCGCCGGTGGCCATGCCGTTGTAGATCGCCGGCACGCGGCGTCCGGCCACGTAGTACTCCGACGCGTCGTTGGTCCGGCTCATGATGCCGATACCCGCATACAGCGCCACGGTGGCCAACAGGAAGACGATACCGATGGCGCCGCGGGACAGCCCCATCTGTTCGGCGATTGCCAGCGCAATCACAAAGAAGAGAAAACCGCCCGTGTACCAAATGTACACCTTGTTCAACTGGGCCCTGAACGCCGCGTTGGCGGCTTTGCCAGTGCCTTCGACGTGCTCGAAACTAAAGCCTGCCATGATTTATTCCTCTTCGGCAACGCCGTGTTCTTGGTCCAGCTTGTTCATGTAGTAGGCATAGAACGCGATGATCGCCACATAGACGATCAACGAGCCTTGTGCACCGACCCAGAAACTGAATGGCCAGCCAAAGAAGTTGAAATTCAGGTCGCGGGCGTAATAGCCGACGACAAACGTCACCACGAACCAGATGAACAGCAAGATCCCGGTGATCCGCAAGTTCTTCTGCCAGTAGAGACGGTGGTTCTCACTCACCTTCATCGCAGTACCCCTTTTCTCGACGTCATGCCCAAAAGCGGGCGTTATGGTTTTGTCTACCGGCCGTTTCCAGCCGGTACTGCAGACGCTCTTGCCGGCCTCAGGACGCCGGTTTACCGACGAGCAGTCCGGTTTCTCGCTCAAGCTGAGCGGCGACCTTGGGCTCGAAACCGCGCAGGTGGCGAATGATCTTCACCGCCGCGTCGGTATCCTTGCGATCAACATGGACCCGGGCCAGCTGATACCAGCCGTAAGGGCTCATGGGCTGCAGTTCGGTATTGCGCTTGAGCGCAGCAACGGCTTCGTCGTAGCGCTGCAGGCGGATCAGCACCAGGCCCATGCCGTACCAGGCGCGGTCGAGCTTGGGGCTGAGTTCGGTGGAACGCACGAATGCGTCCAGCGCGTCGTCCAGACGGCCGGCGGCCTCGAGCACGAAACCATGGTTGAACCAGGTCCGCGGGTTGTTGGCCTGCAACGCCGTCAGCCGTGTCGAATCGACCAGCGCCTCGTCGACGCGGCCATCCTGGGCCAGCAGATTGGTCCGGCTGGACAGCAAGTAGGTGTCATCGGGCCAGCGCTCAAGCATGCTGTTGAACAGCGTCAGCGCGCCAGCGCGGCGACCGATCACCAGCAAGGTGATGGCCTTCCATTTGGACCATTCGTAAGTCAGTCGGTTCATCTGCACCCCACCATGTTGGCCGCCACGCACAAGTTGATCTTCTCGAAAGTCACCACCACATAGATGATCAGCAGCAGCAAGAAGGTGACGATCGGCACATGCTGGTCGGCAACCCGTTTTGGCGTCAGCTTGCGCACCATCGCCGTGAACGGCTTGCCCACGACCTGGAGCAATTTGTAGAAGAAATTGCTGTCGCGCTTGGCGCCCGCCAGCACGTACAAGATGCCCTGGCCGAGCAAGCCCAGCAGGGCGATGTACAGAACGACCTGAACAAGGTTGAGAAAGGTCAGCATGGGCGTGGTTTGGCGTTGGGGCGACTGTTTCGTCCGCGGCTTACGGGTTTCTGACAGCCGCGCCCGTCATGCTCGCAAGTCCGATCAGTGCTTACCCTCGACGCCGATAAAGTGCGCCCAGAAATGACGAAGGACCCTCACGGGCCCTTGTCGACAAGCCACTTCAGCGCCGCATCAGCGCGTGCCCAGTCGCTTCCAGGTTTCGACCACGGTGTCGGGATTCAGCGAGATCGAGCCGATGCCTTCCTGCACCAGCCAGTCGGCAAAGTCGGGGTGATCGCTCGGCCCCTGACCGCAGATGCCAACGTATTTTCCGGTCGCCCGGCAGGCTGCGATGGCGCGTGAGATCAAAGCCTTGACCGCCGGGTCGCGCTCGTCGAAGTCATTGGCCAGCAGTTCGAGGCCTGAATCGCGATCGAGCCCGAGCGTCAGCTGCGTCAAGTCGTTGGAGCCGATCGACATGCCGTCGAAATGTTCGAGGAACTGGTCGGCCAGGATGGCGTTGCTGGGCACTTCGCACATCATGATCACGCGCAAGCCGCTGACGCCGCGCTTGAGGCCGCGCTCGGCCAGCATCTGCACCACGCGCTCGGCCTGTTTCACGGTGCGCACAAAGGGCACCATGATCTCGATGTTGCTCAACCCCATGTCGGTGCGAGCGCGTTTGAGGGCCTCGCATTCCATCGCGAAGGCATCGCTGAAGTCGCCGCTGATGTAGCGGCTGGCGCCGCGAAATCCCAGCATCGGGTTCTCTTCATCGGGCTCGTAGCGCGTGCCACCGATCAGCTTGCGGTACTCGTTGGACTTGAAGTCCGACAGCCGCACGATCACCGGCTTGGGCCAGAAGGCGGCGGCGATGGTGGCAATGCCCTCGGTCAGCTTGTCGACGTAGAACGCGCGTGGCGAGGCGTGGCCGCGGGCCACCGATTCGACCGCCTTCTTCAGGTCGGGGTCGATGTTCGGGTAGTCGAGGATTGCCTTCGGGTGCACGCCGATGTTGTTGTTGATGATGAATTCGAGCCGCGCCAGGCCGACGCCGGAATTGGGCATCTGGGCGAAGTCGAAGGCCAGCTGCGGGTTGCCCACGTTCATCGTGATCTTCACCGGGCAGTACGGCATCTCGCCGCGCTGCACCTCGTTGATCTCGGTCTCCAGCAAGCCGTCGTAGACGAAGCCGGTGTCGCCCTCGGAGCAGACCACGGTGACCAGCGCGCCGTCGCTCAGGCGCTCGGTGGCATCACCGCAGCCCACCACTGCCGGGATGCCGAGCTCGCGGGCGATGATGGCGGCATGGCAGGTGCGCCCGCCGCGGTTGGTGACGATTGCCGAGGCGCGTTTCATCACCGGCTCCCAGTTCGGGTCGGTCATGTCGGCCACCAGCACGTCGCCGGGCTGCACCCGCTCCATTTCGCTGAGCGAGCGCACCAGCCGCACCGGGCCGGTGCCGATCTTCTGGCCGATCGCGCGCCCTTCGGTCAGCACCGTGCCCTTGCCCACGAGCTTGTAGCGGTGCTCGACCTTGCCGGCGGACTGGCTCTTCACGGTCTCTGGCCGCGCTTGCAGGATGTAGAGCTGACCGTCGTCTCCGTCCTTGCCCCACTCGATGTCCATCGGCCGGCCATAGTGGCGCTCGATGATGAGCGCAAAGCGCGCCAGCTCGGTGACGTCGGCGTCGGCCAGCGAGTAGCGGTTGCGCTGCTCGGGCGGGGTGTCGACGATCGTCACCAGCTTGCCCGTGGCCGCCTGCTCCTGCGCAGACGCAAACTCCATGCGCTGCAGCTTGGAGCCCAGCACGCGGCGGATGATGGCAAAGCGGCCAGCGTCCAGGGTCGGCTTGTGAACGTAGAACTCGTCAGGGTTCACCGAACCCTGAACCACCGTCTCGCCTAGGCCGTAGCTGGCGGTGATGAAGACCACGTCTTTGAAGCCCGACTCGGTGTCGATGGTGAACAGCACGCCGGCGGCGCCGAGGTCCGACCGCACCATGCGCTGCACACCGGCCGACAAGGCGACGTCGGCATGGGCGAAGCCCTTGTGGACGCGGTAGCTGATCGCGCGGTCGTTGTAGAGCGAGGCGAAGACCTCTTTCATGTGCTGCAGCACGGCCTCGATGCCGCGGACGTTGAGCACCGTTTCTTGCTGACCGGCGAACGAGGCATCGGGCAAGTCCTCGGCAGTGGCCGACGAGCGCACCGCGTAGCTGGCACCGGGGTTGGCAGCCTCGAGCAGGCTGAACTGGGCGCGCACGGCGGCTTCGAGATCGGCCGGAAACGGCGTCGCGACGATCCACTGGCGGATTTCGGCGCCGGCCTCGGCCAAGGCACGCACGTCGTCGGTGTTGAGCGTGGCCAGCCGGGCCTGGATGCGCTGCGCCAGGCCTTGATGGCTGAGGAACTGACGGAACGCGTGAGCCGTGGTGGCAAAGCCGCCGGGCACACGCACGCCGGCAGCGGCCAGCTGGCTGATCATCTCGCCGAGGGAGGCGTTCTTGCCGCCCACCGACTCGACGTCGTGCATTCTCAGTTGTTCAAATGGCAGGACCAGGGCGGTCGCCAACGGGTTCTGTGACATGGGAAAGCTCCGTGATGTTGCAAAACCGGTGCTTCCGCATGCGCGACCCACGCCCGCGCAGCCGCGCTAGTCGTTTTTAGAGGGGGGCTGGGGGGGCTCATCGAGTGGCCGAGCGGCGGAAATATGAAGCCAGATTCTAGGGACTTCTTCCTTATGATGGCCTGGCACGCCGGTGCGATCCGGCCCACGGAAGCCTCCATGCCCGAAAGAAGTGTGTTTTTTGTCTCTGATGGCACCGGCATCACCGCCGAGACCTTTGGCAACTCGATCCTGGCCCAGTTTCCGACCAAGCCGCGCCATGTGCGCCGGCCTTTCATCGACACCGCGGCAAAAGCCGCGTCGCTGGTGGCCGAGATCAACGACGTCGGCGAGCGCGAAGGCCGCCGGCCCATCGTCTTCATCACTTTGGTCAACGACGAGATCCGCGACATCGTCACCGGGCCTAGCTGCAAAGGCATGGTGCTCGACATGTTCCGCACCTTCGTCGAGCCGCTCGAAGAGGAGCTCGGCGTCAAGTCCAACCACCGGGTCGGGCGCTTCAACGACGCCAGCCAGAGCCAGGAATACAACGACCGCATCGAGGCCATCAACTTCAGCCTCGCGCACGACGACGGCCAGTCGTCGCGCAACCTGGACATCGCCGACGTCATCCTGGTCGGCGTCAGCCGCAGCGGCAAGACGCCGACCTCGCTCTACCTGGCAATGCAGCACGGCATCAAAGCCGCCAACTACCCGCTGATCCCCGAAGACTTCGAGCGCGGTCACCTGCCGACCTCGCTGGCGCCGCACCGGCGCAAATGTTTCGGCCTGACGATCAACCCCGACCGCCTGGCGCAGATCCGCCATGAGCGCCGCCCCGGCAGCCGCTATGCGTCGCTGGACAACTGCCGCTACGAGGTCAATGAGGCTGAAGCCATGATGCGCCGCGACGGCATCGCCTGGCTGTCGTCGACGCACAAGTCGATCGAAGAGATCGCCACCACCATCCTCAGCGACCTGCGGCCCGACCGGCTGATCTACTGAGCGCGCCCAGCCCGCCGCGCTGATTCGTAGAGGCAGATCGCCGCTGCGGCGGCGACGTTGAGCGACTCCTCGCCGCCGGGCTGGGGAATGCTGACCTGCATCGCGCAGCGCGCCAGCAGCGCCGGCGACACGCCCTGCCCTTCGTGGCCGAAGACCCAGGCACAAGGCGATGGCAGGTCGGCAGCCGGCAGCATCACGCCGGCGTGCGAACTGGTGGCCAGCAGCGGCACGCCAAGCGCGATGTCGTCCAGGCCTTCGACCAGGCGCAGCGCGAAATGCGCCCCCATGCCGGCACGCAACACCTTGGGCGACCACAGCGCCGCCGTGCCTTTCAAGGCCAGCACCTGCTGCACGCCCAGCGCGGCCGCACTGCGCAAGACGCTGCCGACGTTGCCAGCGTCCTGCAGCCGGTCGAGCACGACGGTTGGCGCCAGCGCATCGACCGCCGGCGCGGCCGACAAGTCGATGACGAATCCCAGCGCCGCCGGGGACTCCAGCGTGCTGACGCTGGCAAACAGCGCTGGCGACACGACGTTGATGCGCTCGGCCCAGCCGGCCAGGTCGCGCAGCGCCGCGTCCTGCTCCCAGGCCGCTTCGGTGATCAAGGCCTGCGCCGCCGGCCGGCTGCGCGCGCGCAGCGCCTGGCACAGGTGATCGCCTTCGAGCCAGGCCATGCCCAGGCGCCGATAAGCCGCTGGGTCCTGGCCGAGCCGGCGCAGGCGTTGCAGCAAGGGGTTGTCGCGCGCGCTCAGCGCCTGCACCTTGGACACCGTCATGGCCGCTCCAGCACTTCGCGCACCGGCGCAAAGCTGCGCCGGTGCACCGGGCAGGCGCCATGGGTGCGCAGCGCCGCCAGGTGGGCCGCGGTCGGATAACCTTTGTGGCCGTCGAAGCCGTAGTCCGGGTAACGCTGGTGCAATTCCTGGCACAGGCGGTCGCGCTGCACCTTGGCCAGGATCGACGCCGCCGAGATCGCCGCCACCTTGGCGTCGCCCTGGACGATGGCCGTCGCAGGCATGCTCAGCACTGGCAGGCGGTTGCCGTCGACCAGCACATGGCCCGGACGCAGGCGCAAGCCGTCGACGGCCCGGCGCATCGCCAGCAGCGTCGCCTGCAAGATGTTCAGGCGGTCGATCTCGTCGACGCTGGCCTCGGCGATGGACACACACAAGGCGCGCTCGCGGATGAGGTCGAACAGCAGCTCACGTCGCCGCGGTGACAGTTGCTTGGAGTCGGCCAGGCCTTTGATCGGCTGGCGCTCGTCGAGGATCACCGCGGCGGCCACCACCGGCCCGGCCAGCGGACCGCGCCCGGCTTCGTCGACGCCGGCCACCAGCACCGGCGTGACCCAGGTCAGGCCGAGCTGTTCAAGCAGCGATGACTTGCGCGATCGCATCGGTGGCCCGGCGCGCGGTGTCGCAGCGCAGCTGGTGATGAAGGTCGGTGAAGCGTTGCGCCACCCGGCGCGTGCCGGCAGCGTCGTCCAGCCAGGCCAGCGTCGCCTGCGCCAGCGCTTGCGGCTGGCAGTCGTCCTGCAGCAGCTCAGGCACGACGAAGTCGCGGCACAGGATGTTGGGCAGCCCGACCCAGGGTTGGTACTTCATGCGTTTCATGATCTGCCAGCTCAGCGCGTGCATACGGTAGCCGATGACCATCGGCCGCTTGAACAGCGCCGCTTCCAGCGTCGCCGTGCCGCTGGCGATCAGCGTCACATCGCAAGCCGCCAGCGCGGCGTGCGACTGACCGTCCAGCAGTTGCAGCGCCGCGCCGGCCGCATGCCGGGCCAGCAGCGGTGCCAGCAAATCGTGCAGCCCCGGCGCGACCGGCAGCAGGAAGCGCATGCCGGGACGCTGGCGCTGCATCAAAGCCACCGCCTGCAAGAAGGTCGGTGCAATCGCCTCGATCTCCGAGCGCCGGCTGCCCGGCAGCACGGCAACGACGGCGTCGTCGTCGCTCAGGCCCAGCAAGGCGCGGCTGGCGGCGCGCGGCGGCTCCAGCGCGATGGCGTCGGCCAACGGATGACCGACGTAGCTGGCCGCCACGCCATGCCGATGCAGCATCTCGGGCTCGAACGGGAACAGGCACAGCACATGGTCGCAACTGGCCGCCATCTTCTTCGCCCGCCCGCCGCGCCAGGCCCAGATCGACGGGCAGACGAAGTGCACGGTCTTGATGCCGGCGCGCCGCAAGCGCGCTTCCAGGCCGAGGTTGAAGTCTGGCGCATCGACACCGATGAATACGGCCGGCGGTTGCGCCAGCAATCGCTGCGCCAGCGCGTCGCGAATCGCCGAGATGCCGCGGTAATGGCGCAGCACCTCGACGTAGCCGCGCACCGCCAGCTTGTCGTGCGGCCACCAGGCGTCGAAGCCTTGCGCGGCCATGCGCGGGCCGCCAATGCCGCCGGCTTGCAATGCCGGCCAGCGCGTCTTCAGCCCACCCAGCAGCAAGCCCGCGAGCAAGTCACCGGAGGCCTCGCCGGCCACCATCGCCAGCTGTGGATCGGCGCCGTCCACGCGAAGGCCTAGTGCGGCAACACGCAAGTAACGGAACATGAATACACTCTCCTCATCGCACATCGATGCTCGGAGGTGTTGTCATGCGCCAGACGGAATTGCAATTGACCGACGAGGACCGCTCGG